>JAZODZ010000616.1:0-5961 GCA_045597285.1 Myxococcota bacterium | reverse complement strand
GATATAAAGAAAAAGCTGGATATATGCTGTCCGGGATGGAATGAACTCAGGGCAAAAGCATAATCGTAAATTCTGCAATATTGAGCCCCGTCTCGAAGATACAACAAGACAAGCGTAGCGTCCCTCGAAGAGGGTGTCTTGTTGTATCTGAGAGCGGGGAAAGCAAGGCGTAGCCGCGCTAGTATTACATCGAACGTGCATTTATGGACTTAGAGAAACCAATCCTCAAAAACAGTCAACAGTTCGACTCTGAAAAAGATCATTGACAACTGAGTTTACACAAAAAACTTTACACGCTCTGTGGTGGGGGTTGATGCGTATAGTTCACCCATATTTAGTTGAAATTTATCTTTGCATACATGCATCAATAAATTCTTTCACATTCATGACGTTGATATCACATTCACTAAATCCATCTTTATCCCGTGTAATAATAACATCAGATTTACTGTTACATGCTGAATAATACTGCACCATGTCTTCAAAATCGCGTCGTTTAGACAAATAGGCTTTTTGAATCACATCATGATTAATGCTTGATATCTCAAATGTTTTTAACAGCCAATTGACCTTTTCGTAAACAACATCAATGGGGTAGCCTTTTCGTAAAATATAAAAACAATTCACTATGGTTAATGACGATACAATTCCCTGAAATATGGAATTTTTGCATAATTCCATAAGAATAACCGCATCCCTTGCAAACGGCTCTCTTGCGTGCAGATAATCCAAAATTACATTTGTATCAAGAAAAACTCTCATTTCGCAAACTCCTCCCACATCTCATCTGTGAGTTTATCACAGTCCAAGCCATCTGGGAGTGGGCCTAGCACATTATCCAAAACCTCTTGGGATACCTTAAAATCCTTTGGCAATTTCGGAAAATCAAGCTTCTTCTCCATACTTTCATTGATTGTGGTAGAATTCGTATTTTTCTCAATATCCTCATTCAACCTTCCAATCAGCCACTTTTTACTTTCTATGCTTAGATCGCTCAACAGTGACCATATCGACTGTAATGATACTTGTGCAGTCTGGTTCATATTGTTTTCTCCTTATGATTCATTTCAATTAAATCCATAAATCCTGACCATGATATTATCCCCCTAATATATCATCCAACAATCCATCCGTCTCGCGTTCAATTGCCCTCAAATCCGACGAAATTTCTTTCAACGACCGCAATTCAGCCGGTTTGTAGAAATACCGCGTAAACGACAATTCATACCCGGTCTTGATGCTATCCTCATCGATCCAGACATCCGGCGCATACGGACGAACTTCTTTCTCAATAAACCCCTCAATTCCCCGGGATAAATGCGATACGTCGTGCTCTTGAGCTGTTCCTGCACCGGCAAAAACGCGATATCCGCCATCAATTGTACGATATCGCGCGGTGTAAAATGCCGCCCGGCGTCGGTCACATTCGTTTCTTCGTTGAATTTCCTGATAACTTCCTCAAACACCGTTCCCATCGCGTGGTTGTCGAGCGCGGGCAACCGCACCGAACCATCTGCATTCAACACTGGCTCCGTACTCAGATTAATCGTTGGATCGACAAATTTCGCAATCAGAATGCCAAGCGCATCGTGTTGCGTCAGTTTGTCGATTTGCGCACGAAACCCAAATTTGTCGATAATGTCCTGCACATTCTTCGAAAACCCGTCCAGATACTCAATAAAATCGAGCTTCAGCTGCAGCCGGCTCGTCCGCGCCTTCAAATCCCGCAACATAAACTTCGATTTATTGCAGAATGCTTGCCCCGCCGTCTGACACAGCGCCTCATCCTGCTCGATCAGCCCCGCCGCGTCGAGCTTCTCCTTCATCGCCAGCACAGCCGCCTTGGTTGGCTCCAACACCGCATCAAACCTGCGGATCACGATCATCGGCAATATCACCTTGCGGTAATCGCCCACGTCGTACGCATCGACCAGACAATCGTTTGCAATGCCAAAAATGAACGACACCAACTGATTAAAATTAGTATTCTGCATCTGGTTTTCCTGATTATTATTGGGGCTCGCTTTGAGCCGCCCGGACCGGTCGGCACTATGCTCGCCGCTATTTGCGAAGGTACAGACGCGCTGTACGCACGTCTGTACCTTCGCAAATACGCTCGCATTTTATCATTTTTTTATGAACACGGCTATTGGCGTTTAACGCCAATACGCCGTGCCGCTCGCTATGGCCGATACACCGTGCGTTGCTCGCCAGAGACATGCAGTATGTCTCTACGGCTCGCCTCTCGCCACTATTTGCGATAGTACAGACGTGGCGTCTCTTTAATGCGCGATCCGCACGTCTATACACCATCGCAAATACAAGGCGATTTTTTTTTCGCATCATCCTTGACACCTCAAATTAATCTGTTACACAAGTTTACTTGTTCGCACAAAAGCGAATATGCAAACATAAGTTGGTACAGCAGTCTGCTCGGCTCTTGAACACCGCACGGTCTGCACGGCTTTTCCCTCAGCTCTCTTTCACATATAAGGAAAAACAATCATGAGTTACCATTTTAAAATTGCATCCCCCAACAAAAGACAACCTCAACCGCGAATAGCACCCTATCCCCTTAATCCCCTTAATCCAGCCATCCCCAATTTGCCTGAGATTCCAACCAGTCCACACAATCCACACACTCCTCAAACGCCTTTTACCCCAATCAAACCGTCAAAAACGCCGAATTTCCCATCGCCACGCAAGGTAAAGTGTAACTATTGATGTTAGTTTTTTTAACCCTTGCATGTTCGCTAAAACGCTTACATGTAAACACTATAAAGGATAAAACAATGAACAGACAATTCTCATTATTCGCAGTTGCCACAAACAACACAACGGCCTCCAACAATCTAAGACACAGACGCCGAAGAGCAACACTGGATGACGGATGCTCATCAGAACTTGTCAAGGGGGCAAGATTTGATGGTGAATTGGAAATTCCCGTAATTCCGCGCCCCAAAGAAATCATCATTCCCCAAAAGCTGCTCAATTTCAGTGAACGAAATCGTTCAAAAGCAGATTTTACCGAAACACTGATTACATACGAGCATGATATCAATCTTTCAAATCTACTAATCAAACCAACAGAACTCATCGATGATTTAAAGCGATTTGAAGGTGGTATTGTATCACCAGATTGTTCACTATACTGGGATATGCCATTATCAGCACAAATCATTAATACATATCGTAACCGTGCAATCGGCTATTATCTCCAAAAGAACGGCGTTTATGTCATTCCCAACATTCGTTGGGGAGATGAGCGTACTTACACAACAAATGTATTACCAGACAAACTGGCTTTTCTCGGCGTGGAAAAACATTCGATTGTATCAATTGGCAGTTATGGATGCGTTCAGAATGTCAAAAAACGATTCCATTTCAAAGCGGGATTACAAGCCATGCTGGAAATGCTCGATCCAGAAATCGTTATCGTTTATGGCCCTATGCCGGATGATGTATTTGGCGAATTTTGTGGTTGCACGCAATTTGTGCATTTTGATAATCTAACCAAAGAGGCTCACCGCCGGAAGGATTCTGGCGATGTGTAAAGGTATAAGTGAACTTTATGAGGGAACTAAAGGAGGTAGTGGTGAAAATGGCAATAATAGCAGTAGCGGAAACAGTATTAAAGAAAAGGCTGCAAATATTGCTCAATCCTTACCAAAGGATCCGGACAAACTGCTTGAAACAGGCTGGCAAGAAACAACGCATCCGGAGATGCGTGATAAATCAAACTCAAGAGATTTTTTCGATCCATCAACAGAGATCACTGTTCGTTTTGACAAAGGCAAACCCGAGGCTCCCGGCTTTAGAGGGAAAAATCATTACCATATTGAAAACCCCAACAGAACTGGCAAACGGGATTTCTATTTAGATAAAGATGGTAATCCTGTTCCGAAAGGCTCAGATGCATCACACATCATACCATAGGAGACAATATGACACTTACAGAACTTGTTAACAAATACTATTTTCACGACAGCACGCTTGAGGCAATCCGCTTCGACCAGAACCGCAATTCTCTTGTAATGGAGATTGACTTCTGTTTTTGGATGCAAACAGATTACGTTAAAACTTCACCTGAAACAGGAATGATTCAACTCATTTTCAACGGTGTTCAAGATTTTATAGGAGAACCTTGTTGCTACAATGACTTAACCATACTAGACATAATTGTGTCAGAACATAATAAACTTACCTTTCAAATAATAGATGAAGATAATAAAGAGTATATGGAGTTAACCGTTATTGCGGAAACAGTTGAGTTTGTCGTGCAATAAAATGTACACCGACAGCAACGGAACACACACATATATATATATTTCTTTGTTGTCGGTATTTTTGATAACTCTTGGATGATTTGAAGGTGTTCCTGTGTTTCACTATGCCTATTCCACTGAACAGCTTGAAAAGAAAGCCTCTGAACTTATTCGTAAATATGATCCAGATCGCGTTCTCGTTCCAAAGCCTATCGACGTTTATGATGTCATCGACAAAATACTGGGTGTTCCTTATGAAAACGTATATCTATCGCCAAACCAAAGCATACTCGGCTTGACGGCTTTTGAAGATATTGAATGGTACTGCTGGCCATACCCATGGTGTCCAGATGATTTGTCTGCACACATAAAATCGAATTGTCTGACAGATGCTGAAAAAAAATATCTTCCCATACGTCGTCATTTTTCAAAAGGGACCATTTTGATTGAAAAAACATTGACAGAAATTGGTGCAAATATTGGCCGACATAATTTTACTGTGATACACGAAGTTTTTCACCAATTCCTGCATAAAAAAGAGTTTTCACGTATTCCCCCAGATTTCAAACACTATTCGACAAAAGAAACGTTTGAAAGTAATGAACACAAAAAATTGGAAAGCCATATTGATTTCATCGAATTCCAGGCAAACTATTGTGCAGCATCCTTTTTAATGCCGTGCAGAGCTATACAAAACTACTGGCAGTCCCATGCAGTTTTTTTTGCAGACACCACAGAGCAAAAAATCCGGAATATGGCAGATGCATTTTCTGTATCAAAGGAGGCTATGCGTTACCGCCTACGAGAACTTGAGCTAATTGCGTAGTTTGAAGCCCCACTTGCATACCCGGCGTATTTGTGGCAGAGACGCGCTGTATGCACGTTTCTGCCACAAATAGCTACACACCAAAACTAATCTATGTTTATGATTGACATGCCTTTAAAACTCTCCTAAATAGTCATTCGCTGTTTTGCAAACAAGCAAACACACGGAGGCTGTATGGAGAACAGTTTTGGAAAATTCATCACCGAAAAGCGGAAGGCGGCCAACATCACGCTTCGACGTTTTGCCGAAATGATTGGCATTGCCCCCGCTTATCTGAGCGACATTGAGAAGGGCAACCGTTATCCGCCGGATCGCGAGAAATTGGATTTGATGGCACAAAAACTAGGACTTTCACAAGCAGAAATCGACGAAATGTATGATTTGGCTGCATCGGGACGTGAAAATGGCATTGCGCCGGATTTGCCTGAATATGTCATGAGTACAGAAAAATGCCGAATTGCGCTCAGACTTGCCCGTGAAAAAGGCGCAACTAATGATGACTGGCAAAAAGTCATTGAGCTCCTTAACAATAATTGATTGGCCCTGCACGTTAGATTTGTAATGAGAAATATTTAGACCAATATATTTTACCAAGGCTATCCGCTGATTAGGTGTCATTTTCTGAATTGATACATGAGCCACCACATACGACATCGCTCGGCCTCGTCATCACATCCCCCCGACGCAGGCATAAACAAACTTACGAGTCATCTATGTTCTCCAATGTATTTATGGTATTGTAATGTTTTGTTTGTCCAAGTGTACGAATAGAATGAATAATATTATATTTAATATGAGAATAAATCAATCTATAATATATATATCGTAACCTACGGAACGGGGCGCGGCGTATCGGCGTAGCCGATAGCC
>JAZODZ010000615.1:0-4289 GCA_045597285.1 Myxococcota bacterium | reverse complement strand
AAAATAGATGTGGTGATTGTTTGAATGGTGAGATTAGATGTGAGTTTGAGAAGGAAAAGTATAGAAAATATATCTGTAAAAATGGCAAATGGGATAGTAGCGGGAGTTGCGCAGTTTCTTGTAAGGACGAAGATGCGGGAGGAACGATCAGTATTAAAGATAGTCAAGAAATGATCGAATGTGAGAAAGATGGAGGTCGGGTGTCGTGCAAATATGGAGAATGTGGTGAATGTTTGAATGGTGACATAAAATGTGAGGATGGGCACAAAAATATTTGTAAAAGTGGTAGGTGGGGGCCAGTGGCAGAGTGCGTTTGTGAAAATGAAAATATAAGGAATGATAACAAAGAGTTATGTTTGGATTACGAATGGGTAAGGTGTAACATTGGACGATGGGGAAATGTTGTGGGCAGATTTGCTTGTTTAGAATCGATGAAGTCTCATTGGTATGCGTGTGATGATGAAATGAAAGGTGAAATAGTTAATAATGGAGAATTGCTGTGCATGAATAATTCATGGCATGAATGTAATCAGACTGAACATTTGGGAAAAATTGTGGATAATGTGATTTGTATGAGTGATATAAGAGATGCAGGTGATGCGGATGTGATTAAA
Source organism: Myxococcota bacterium (assembly GCA_045597285.1). Classification (GTDB taxonomy): domain Bacteria; phylum Myxococcota_A; class Bradymonadia; order UBA4248; family UBA4248; genus UBA4248. Next base: position 3,675 of record JAZODZ010000615.1, on the reverse strand, counting down.
TGGGTCATATGTGATGGTGATAGTGAAGGGGAATTAGATGACAGTGAAAAGTACTTGTGTACGAATAACGAATGGAAGAGTTGTGGAAGCGATAAAATTTGTATCCAAAAGAGTGTTAATACATATTTATATTCTTGTAATAAGAATGGTCAGTGGGGAAGAGTTAAATGTAAAAGCAAAGACTGTAAGGATTGTTGAATTGGAAAGGGGCTTGTGGTGACAGAAATGGGTTGGGGAGATTACATGGTAAACAGGAAGAGTTTATTGGTGATAGCATGTTTGGGCGTACTGGGGATGTCTTCCTGTGTTCTGGAAAAGGAGACGTGGCAGTGCATCAATGATGAGCAGAATATTGGTACATTGCACGACAGCAATAATCAGGCGAGCAATACTTTGCAGTGCCGGAACAGCAAGAATGAGGGGGTGTCGTGTCACGATAATGGGTGTGGCGAGTGTTTGAACAATGAAATCAAGTGCGAGAACAATCAAAAATTTGTGTGTACGGATGGCAATTGGGGGGCAGATGGGGATTGTTCGGAAGATGGCTGTACGAATGGTGTGGATAAGATTGGGAATGCCATAAAAGACAATAATGTAGAAAAGTGCAATCACGTATCGTGCAGTGGGGATCATTGCGGTGAGTGTTTGGATGGGGATAGCAAATGTGAGGATGATACCCGGTTTTTATGTGTTGATGGTCAGTGGGAAGGCGAAGAGTGTGGGAATAATGGGGCGAAGGTATCGTGTGCTGACAATCAATGTGGCGATTGTCTAAATGGCGAGAACAAGTGTGTGGATGAGAGGAAATCTGTTTGTAGTCATGGTAAGTGGGAAGATGGCGGTGAGTGTGGAATTTGCAGGAATGATGAAAACAGCAAAATAGGGATGATAGATGGAAAAGAGTGCGATAACAAAGTATCGTGTCATGATAAGGAATGCGGCGATTGTCTGGATGATGAGGATAGATGTGAGGGCAATCATAAGTATGTATGTGAAAATGGCAAATGGAAGGAAAATGGGGAATGCTCGGAGATTGGGTGTAAAAATGCATATCGAAGCGGTGTCGGCAGTATTGGCAGAATTATAAAGAACGGTGAAGTCGTTGGGGAATGCAAGAATAATGTAGATGACAATGTTTCGTGTCGTGATGATGAATGCGGTGAATGTTTGGATTGGGACGACAAATGTACATTTGGTATTAGGTTGGTGTGTGATAATGGCGACTGGGTATATTGGGGGGCATGTGGTGAAAGTGTTTGTAATTTATGGAATTTGAGTGAAGACGGAAAGCAATTGTGTTATAATAATGTATGGGTTGATTGTAAAGAGTGGGGATATATGCTAGGTAGCTTTGTGTGTTTGCGTAATTTAAGTAGCGGCGAATTGTATTGGTCAAAGTGTGACGATACTCAAAAGTGGGATATAGGATTTGATGGAAAGTTGTTATGCATGAATAATGATTGGAAAATGTGCGATAAGGAAGGTGATTCGGTTTGTAATAACAATTCAAAGCTATATTATTGTCAAGACGGCAAATGGAGCAGTAAGAGCTGTAGCAATATAAATTGCGAGGGTTGCTGAATAGGGGACAATCTGTATTGAATAGGAGATTGTTTGTCATAATTGCAAAGTTTGCAATAAGGTCAAGGAAGGTAGGGAACATGTTCAATCGAATAAAGGCGGGCATAACCGCTATAGCTGCTGTTATGAGTTCTTTTATATGGGCATCATGTGATAAGTTTTGGGATGACAATCAAAAGAAGTTTGGGCCTACAACATACGGTCCTATTTTTGAGGCAAATTATAACGAGTCTTGCCAAAAATATTATGGCAACAATGATTTCTATGCTTGTTTATGTGAGAAGAGTATTGAACTTTATGCTAGCAATAATCGTGATGTTAATGATTATGAAGATGCAGTTCAAGCTGTCGGTAATAAGTTTGAGAAGGATATTAAATTTGCCGAACAGAATTGTTGTCAAGACTTAAAGCCCGATGAAATGAATAAAAATCCTCATTATTGTGATGTGCCTGCTATTGCATGCGACTTGGCTCCTGTCGACTTAGGATGCAAGGCATACAGCAAATGCATTTACGATGTTTTAGTGAACGAGGATGGCAAAGACCGATGTAAAACCAACGAATCTGACAGTTCTGCGGGCACAGAGACTAAACCTGAACAGCCTGAGGAATGAGATAGAGACTTCAGCCTGGGGGCGCTAGAATTACGTAATCATGAAAAGTCATAAGGGGCTGAATCGTTCTCGTGTTTCAGTCTCTCTAATCGATTGATCTTGTAAGTCGAACGAAGTAGATAGGGACAAGCAGTTTTGGGCGTTAGCCCGTGAGGCAAGTAGTTGATTCGTTTGAGATTCCTGTGCATGGGGAGAGTTATGAAACTGGGAAAAAAGGGTTTGTTATGTATGGCGTCTTTGGTCTTCATGTTGGGATGCAATGCGCAGAAGACGGATAATGGCAGCGATGAGGGGAAGACGGCGTCTAAAACCGAGGGGGAGGCGGATGCCAAAGGGGCTGAGGCGCAGAAAGCTGATTCTGACGATGGCGAGGCGCAGAAAAATGATAATGCCAAAGGGGATGAAAAGAATACGGATTCAGATGGGGCTGGAAGAGATTCGAGGGGAGAGGCTGTGGATCTGCGGAAGCCTGAGAACAGTGGCACTGCGGTTGGGACGGTTTGCGAGGAGGCCGAAGGGTGCGCGTGCGGGGAGACGACGTGTCCGATGAATGCGGTATGTACGGATGGCGTGTGCAAATGCGGTGATACTTTGGTCGAGAGCTATTACACGGGCTATATCTGTATGGAAATTGCGAAGGGCGTGTATGACCTTGGTTGTACGGAATCGGATGGCTGTCCATGCGGGAAAGTGAAGGTTTATGCGAACATGGGCTGTTCCGGGAAGTGGGGCACGTGTGCGGGCTTTCCAGTTTCCGGGCGCGGTTTGTCGTGTCGTCACAAGCCTCATAACGGGATGATGTACTCGCTGGGTTGTTTTAAAGACGAATGCACTTGTTTTGGCACGACGATACACAAAGACGATATCTGTGATCCGCCGGTATGTTCGAATGGGTTTGAACTGACTCCCCAGGGATGTTCGTGCAACGGCCTTATCGATAATGGGACGAACACGTATAAATGCGTGACGGGGAAAGAGGAAAAGCGAATCAGCGTTTGTCTCAAATCGGATGGGTGCGAGTGTGGCGAAGATCAAAATTGTCCAATGGGATCAGTGTGTTACCATAAGAAATGCGTCGACAGAGCGACGCTGAAGGCGCTTCCGGAAGAAGGGTATCGGATTGAGCGTGGATTGCCTGTATGTGATGCCGATGAGTGCGTATGTCACAAAACCAAGTGTAAGAATGGCGCCTTCTGCCTGAACGGCGTGTGCTATGGGGATCCGTATTTCAGGAAGATCGATGGGAAAGTGTATTATTACCATTTGTTTGCAAAGGATCCTGTTGCGGAAGCGGGGGCGAAGGAGAAATACCGCGATGCGTTGTGGGAGCTTTTGTACATGGATGAAAGCGCGGCCATTTGCAGTAAGTTCGGCTCCGTGCGCGTGAAGGGAAGTACCGATGATATTTGCGGGAATGCAGAACACGCGGGGATGACGGTGGCGGAGGCCTTGAAGCACTGCGGGACTGCGGCCATTCCGG
>JAZODZ010000614.1:0-3127 GCA_045597285.1 Myxococcota bacterium | reverse complement strand
ACTGTTTCCCTCTTGATACTTTGCATTCCTCGATGATGGTTTGCGGCGTGTCTTTGTCGCCCGGTTTGCATCGCTTTTCACCGAGGTTTTCGCATGTATTGGTATTGTCGACACATTTATTTGTTTTGGTGTCGCAAATCTGATTCACACTGTCGCACTTATCATTGACCCATAGCCCGTTTTTGCAGACTTGCTTTGTATTTTCATCCTTGCATCGAATCTCGTTGTTTTTGCATACGCCGCATTGGGTATCGGACTGACACGAAACGTATTTGCCACCATCGGCTTCGCAAGTCTCGCTATCTTCATCCCACACATTATTGATACATCTCGTCAAAACACCGACTACGGATGATCCACTGCTTTTTTCGCATTTATTCTGTTCACATTCGTTACAAACGCCTTTTTTATGCTCTTGTGTCGCATCGGTATGGCAGCCCAATCCCTCTGAACAGGTAGATTTTTCATATTTGCCATTGTTGCAGATATAATAATCGCCGTTTTCGCATTTGGTATCTTCCTGAATGAGGCATTCGCCACAGGTTTGACCATTTGGATCGCATGAGGCTTCGTGGGGACATTCTTCGGCCTTTAACACGCCGTTCACATAAGTCCAGATTTGACCTGTACCACTGGCGTTATTGACGCAACTGTTCTTCATTTCTGCACTACAGCCGTCGACTGAGTCATTGCAGTACTGCTTGTCTGGACACGAATGTTTTTCTTCAGACCATAAACCGCCTACACAGAGATTATATTCGGTCGGTGAGACGCAACGGCGATTTAAACTTTCATTGCATTGTATGCACGTCGTGCCATTGGCGCACGAACCTTTCGTTCCGGCAACCTCGGGACAATCGTCGGGTTGACTGGTGAGTTTGCCGGCGTTGCATCGATAAATCTGTGCACCGATGCAGATATCTGTGGTACACGATTGCTCGCAGTCCGTGCCCTCAGTATTGCACCCGTTCAGGCAAGGGGTTGGGGCTTCATAGCCGGATTGATCATCTTTGCACTTTCTCAAATTGCCATTTTCGCATTTGTTGTTGTCGCATTGTTTGCATGCATTGCCATCTGGATTGCAGCCGAGCGGACATTGGATGGTTTCGTCTTCATAGCCAGATTGATCGTCTTTACACTTTCTCAAATTGCCATTCTCGCATTTATTTGTGTTGCATATAGCGCATCCGGTGCCGTATTTGTTGCAACCGTCGGGACATTGAGAGCAATCGAAAGCGCAAGCAGTTCCTTCCCTATTACAATTATTATCTGGACAGTCGAAATTATATATTAATTCAAGCGGACGTATTATATTGTTGTTTTCATCTTTCTTAAGTGTGAATAAATGCCCTTTTTTACAAAGTGTGATATTGTTGTTTTTACAAATATTTTCATCACAGAATTTTCCTTCTTCGCAATCATCATCTTCTTCGCAATCATCATCGTTGTTGCAGTTTTCAATAACATTATCATTGCATTTGTTAAGTTGTTCTTTACACTCAAGAATATTATCGCAACTATCATTACATCTGCCAGCTGAAATGTTATTATTATTTTCTTTATCAACACAACTGGAATAACAAAATGCTTTAGTATTGGTGGCAAGATCATAAGAGCTATCAAGCTCTCCATTCTTAAAAATACAAAAAGAGTATTTATTTGAATTTTCCTTACAATCAGTACACCTAACATCATAGTTATCAGAGCAAGAAGATAAGGTAAATAATCCAAGCAGAACTAATACCAAATAATTCTTATTCAAACGCATATTTTATCCTCCCTTAAAACTTTACATCCATTGAAAAACTGCCAACCCCTGCATTAAACGAAATATTATTATTCTGTGAATCTTCATTGGCTAAGTGCGTGTAGTAATAGCCATTGATACCTGCCATGACGGCTCCGACGAGCGTCATACCAATGCCAGCACTCATAAGACCAATGCCGAGATCGCGATTGATATTGTCTGGTGTACCTTTAAGATTATTACTCGTATGTATGTCATCTGTAAAAGTAACACCTTTAATCTTTAACTCATCATTATTAGTCGCATAAAGCACGCTTCCCGCGACGAGAACTGCAACGCCCCCGATGCCCAAACCAGCCCCGGTCCACATCATGTTTTTATATCGCGTCACATCGCCTGTGGATTGGACGGCGAGTTCGAGTTCGTGGCTTTTCTGGATGTAATGTTCCTTGTCCGTCCTCATGCTTTCCATCTGATCCCGCATCGTGTCGAGTTGCTTATTGACCTCGCCCACCTGCGTGGTCAGTGCATCGATCATGATCTTTCTCGTATTGACGGCTTCGACGGTGCTTTCGGGGTGTTCGAGTTCGTAGCGATCATACCAGATTTTGCGCGAAATGCCGGGTTCTGCACTGTATTTGCTCAGGGCTTCGGAGGCTTTCTGGACGTAGATTTTGGCGTTGTCGATGTTGCCGAGACCGCGAAATGACAAGCCTGTGTAATAGAGCACCGAGGGGGCTTCTTTGCACGTGGCAAAGAGTGGTTTGGCTGCATCGATGGCCTTTTGGTATTCGCCCGAGTCGTAGAGGCTGATGAGTTCTTTTACGCCTTTTTGAAAACTGGGCTCGCCGATATCGTCGCAATCCGCAAACGCCAGACCTGGGACGAGCAATGCGCAAAGCGCCAGGGCGAGGACCCAAACAGTGGGTTTTGTTTGGCGAGTGTGTGGTGTGCCGGTACTCGACACTCGGCTTTCGGCAATCGGGAAAGTGTTGCAATCACTCTGTCTGCGTTCGTCGGCAGACATCGAATGCCCCACATCGTTTATCAACACACGCGTTGAACATGACCACATTTTCTGCATATTTTAAAACCCAAATCAGAGTCGACTTAAAAACAACGTTGCGCAAACCGCACGGAGCACAACTTTTAGCCAATTTACCGAATTTGGTCAATTGGTATTTGGGTGTGTGCGGGAGGGCACGGTGTAGCTATTCAGATTCTATTGTTGTGGACATTGAAAATGAGAGTGTCTTTTCTGGCCTCACCCCCCTGGCCCCCTCTCCAATGGCTAAGGAAGAGACATTTTGTATTATTGTATGTGTTTTTGGGGAATCCCCTACGGGGATGGTTATGGTTGAATAACCTGATCCCCCGGTA
>JAZODZ010000613.1:0-14286 GCA_045597285.1 Myxococcota bacterium | reverse complement strand
ACTCAGTGGTAGAGTGCAACCTTGCCAAGGTTGACGTCGCGGGTTCGAGCCCCGTCTCTCGCTTTTTGGCTTTGCGAGAGTAACTCAGTGGTAGAGTGCAACCTTGCCAAGGTTGACGTCGCGGGTTCGAGCCCCGTCTCTCGCTTTACATTCAGGACCCAGATGGGTCTTTTTTAGTATCGTTTTCATGCGCGGGTAGCTCAGTTGGATAGAGCGTTGGCCTCCGAAGCCAAAGGCCGCGGGTTCGACTCCCGCCTCGCGCACTTTTTTTTGCTCTCGGGGAGGCCATGGACGTCGCTCTTTGTCAGGAAATCCTGCGACAGGCTGAACAATCCGGAGCTTCCTCTGCTGCGCTGTTTGTGACGTCTTCCGCCAGAAGAACGGACTCCATTCGGCATCACAAATCCGATTCCAGTACGGTTACATTTGAATCGGCAAAACTCCTTGTGCAGTGTGCAAATGGATGCTGTGGTGTAGAACTGTATTCACAGAATCGGGTTTCTTATGGGCGCATGGATTTGATGAACAAGGTGCAGAACGCGTGTCAGGCAGCCCGGCTTGCCAGTGTCTGGGGACAGACCAGTGATCTGCTCGCCCGGGAACTTAAACGATTTGAAATAGATGCCGCCAGTGCCGTACAGGAAAATGATTGCTCGGCAAACGATAAAAAATCGAAGTGCAAGGGCGATTGTTTTTCGGTTGATTGCCTTGCGAGTGAGGATTTGTCCGACGTTTTAAAAACACTGGATGACAGGTTTGTGAAGTTCGGGGCTCAATCAGAATATCAGGCCGAAATCATCACGAATGCCGTCGTCGAAACCTGCTATGTTGGGGAGAAGGTTACGACGCAAAAACACTTCGATTCTGTTTTGAAACAGAGGTTTGTTCTCAAAAACAGTGGTCGTACTCTGTGCCTTCCTGATTATCGCACGCTCGGTAAGATAACCGATATGGCTGAACATCTGACCGTGATGGATGCTGGAGATGTGGCGCAAATGCTCGAAAAATCTGTGGCTGCTGACTATTTTGATATTCGTGATGTCGCGGGTTTGTGCCTTTCTCCCTGGGGCATGGCCGTACTTGGTCATGAGGCTGCGCATTTGAATGTCGATATTTCGCCGGGCGGAAGAGTTGTCATGAATCGGGCGGAGTGCCTGCCCGTTCCTGCGTCGTCTCGGTCTTGTCTTGGGGCAGGGATCAAAATTGCTCTTGAAGGCGGTTTGACACGCGATGCAATGTTTGAAAGACTGCCCGACAATACGATCGTCGTCGATGCGCCCGTCTACTGGATGCGCAAAAATAATTCTAACCTATACATTCATTTTGAAAGCGCATGGCTTCTGAATCAGGGAAAGTTGGAGAGGCCTGTGAAGGGTGTCGTTCTTAAATTCGATTTACAAAAAATCTGGTTTTACTGCCGGTTTGCAGCAAAACCTTATGCTCGTGTTGCTTTCAAGTGCGGGGACGGTGTTTCGGATTTCCAGGCACCATGGGGATTTTTTGAAGTTAATCCGAAAATTAAAAGGGAGGACTCTGCCAGTGTGGCTATGGCAATGGATAAGGGCGTGATGAGCGATTGTGGATAACCTTGTTGATATTTTTTGTGTAGAAAAAAAAATAAACGACATGTATGTGTTTGTGGTTTAACCAAGAAAACGTTGGGGATGCGCGGCTTTAGGGCACTGGTATGGATGAATAAGGATAAAAAACAAGACAAGTTATCTAAAGTGGTATATGTAGGACAAAGTTGTTTGAGGTTGAACAACGTAAAGGAGATTGACTATGGGAATTTTCAGCAAGAAAGACAAGGTAACGTCAAAGAACTCGATGGAAAAAACTGAAGCCAAAATGAAGGCGACGAAGGCTGTTGGTTATCAGGCTGGAAACAAAGAGCCGAAAGAAAACGAGCGCTATGGCGATTCATACATGGCAGATGTGTATGTCGACGTGAAAAACGACGACAATGCCACGTTGACCTTCCAGTTGCCCGATAGAAAGGGATTGGACGATACGGCCGAGTTTTACAATCGTGGTGGCGACGTCCTTCCTCATGGAATTGCCGAACTCGTGGGCAAAAAGAGTATGGCGTATTTCAACGACCTGAGTGCCACGTCGTTGTCTTTCCAGAAAACGGGCTTTAGAAAAGGTGCCGTCGAAGAACCCGCAACGAAATCCCAGAAAGGTGGTCAGGTATTCAATTTCCGTCTGACGGGCAAAGAACTCGGTGCGATGTTTACCTACATCAATGCGAAGCGTACGCATGACTATACGATGGGGTATAAGAGTACGACGTTTGCTTCTCATGCCCTTCAGGCTGCAGGAATCAAGGTGGGCATTAGCGGTGGCTCTGCGAAGAAATTCACGCAATCCATGAAGGATGAAATCGCAGATGAAGGCGTCGTTTCAGATTGGACGCAAACTGCTGTCAAAACGGTGCGTTCCGTCGATGGAAACAATCAGACTGCGCCGGATGAACTCAAATACATGGCCCAGAGCAAGACTGGCCCCCGCAAAAAAGGCTTTGAACTTAAGAATGGTGTCAATACAAAAGTTGGTGCCGGTGATTGGAATCATTCTGGTCTGAGCTCCGATGGCAAGCATAGCGTCGCTTCCAATGGCGTTCAGCTTAGCCAGCTCTATACCAACCTTTCGGATGCTGATTACAGCACGCTTAAAGGTAGAAACAGACTGAGCGAAAAGGCGGCAGAGGACAAAGCTGTTGTCGATAGAAATCGTGCTGAAAGAAATGCAGCGGCTGCCCGCGTACAAGAAGCGGCGGATAGAAACAGAGCTTGGAATGAAATTATGGCTCGTGCTGATAAGTTCATGATGCTTTCAAATAATTTCACCGCCATGTCTCTGATCAAATATCTCGACATTCACTGCCATGATGATGCAGCGATGCAGGCGAGCTATTTGACAAATGAACGCGTCGCTCCAATTTGTGGCGATGCACTTCAGAGAATCGCGTTTGATAAAGGTATTAAAACCATTCCGCAAGCAACACGCGAGAGGGCAAAACTGTACCTGGGTCGCTTTGCACCTGCAATGAATACTGAGGAAGCTTATGCGCAGACTCTCGATCAGAATGCGAATAAGAGAAAAGAAATCGTTGCGAAGTTGCATGCAAACATGATCGAATATCGCAAGAGTCGTTCAAAAGGACAGTTCGGTGGTGCTTCCGACTTTTTGAAAGAATTGTCGCAGTACATTGTTAAGGGACATATCGACACTCGTTATCTCGATATGAAGACGATGCGGGACGAGTTCGGTATCGCAGTCCAGGAAATCGCATTTAACAAGACAATCTCTCAAGATGTTCGTAAAAAGGCTTCAGATTTGTTGGCAGTCTTTGCTCCCGATATGAACAATGAGACGTCTTATACGGAGAACAGTGGTGAGGATGCAGAACGCATTCGCAAGATCAAGAAATCAGGTTACGAAGCCTTTGCGCAGGAACTCGAGACCAGAGCTTCAATCGGGTTGAGATGCAATGAGCAGGCTCTCGAAATTTTCGATATTCTCCAGAAGGATTGCGGAAAATTCTATAGCCTCATTAGAGATACTTTGGGTAGCACGCTTCTGCGCATTGCGCATGATCAGTCCGTGGATGTGGAAACTAAGAATCGTGAAGAAGCGGTTGCTTGGTGCACGGAGCTGAATCTCGTTGGTCAGGCGACCGAAAAGAAAAACGAGAAAGCTTCTAAGTAAAATCGCAAAGTAGGAAACTCTTTTCAGTAATCCATAAAATCCCCCTTTTCCCAAAGGGGGATTTTTTTGTGCTCGCTCGCCTATGCGCCTGCGGCGCATACGGCGTGCAATGGTGCGCTATTGCATACGCGCACCAGGGACGCGGCTATCGCGATGCGATACGCCGCGACCGTGAAGATGGCATCGAAAACCGTGAGGAATTATTTTGGTTCAGAAATCATTGAATCATGAAATGGGACTTTGCGTGACTGAAGTTCCGACTGGATTTCATTCTTTTGGACGAATTCGCATCGATTACGATGACACGTGGATTCGTGAGATCGCAATTTGTCGCGATGAAATCCGCGAAAATACGATGAATTCTGAATCGCTACCCATCCATGTGCAGACGCTTGTCGATTGGTTCAGGCAGTACGAAAGGGGAGAGTTTCATAATCCGGATGTGGTGAAAATGCGCCTGCAGGTAGGAAATACTGAATTTGCATGCGCTGTTTATTCGGCATTGTTGGAAATACCTTTTGGCAAGACCGTGACGTATGGGGAACTTGCAGAACGAGCCGGATATGCGAAAGCCGCAAGGGCTGTGGGGCATCTCATGGCTACGAATCGATATCCCATCGTCATACCGTGTCATCGCGTGTGTTCGCGTACAAATCCTTGGTTATATGCTTTCGGGCCGGATGTGAAACGGGAACTTCTATGGCATGAAGGTATCGAAATTTAGGACGATTTGGGGTATAGGGGGCCGCCGCGTTTTGAAGCGTGGCGATTCATGAAAAGCTCTGTGGTCTTAACAAAAAAGAGGTGGAAATGAAAGTTGTCGCAATAGGAACTGGTTATGTCGGGATGAATACGGCTGCGGCCCTAGCCTGGATTGGCCATGAGGTTTGTGGCGTCGATGTCGATGTGCGGAAAGTGGAGATGCTTAAACAGCACAAAGCACCCATCTCTGAAGCTGGTCTCGATGAGCTGCTCGCGCAGGAAATGCCATTGACGTTTACGACGAATCTCGCTGATTGCATTAACGACGCCGATGTCGTTTTCATTGCCGTCGGGACGCCTTCACTTCCCAATGGTGAAGCCAATTTGGCCTATGTCATGAGTGCGGCTTCCGACATTGCAAAGACAATTGAGCCATCCCATGATGTCACGATCGTCGTCAAATCTACGGTTCCGGTCGGCGTCAATGGCATGATCGAGAGACAGATTCGCGAACAGGTCGCGAAACGGGGCGGATACACCGAATTCCTCCATTTCGCTTCAAATCCGGAGTTCCTGCGCGAAGGGTGTGCGCTGATGGATACCTTCTATCCGGATCGGTTTGTCATTGGTACCAAGGATGACAAGGCTTTCCAGATGTTGCGCGAACTGTTTGCGCCGATTATTGAGCAGACTTTTGAACAGCCCTCTTTTGTCGAAGTGCCAAATCCTCGTCCGCAGACGCAGTGCCTTCGTACAGATCAGATTTCTGCCGAAATGATTAAGTATGCGTCGAATGTCTTTTTGGCCCTCAAGATTAGTTATGCGAACGAGATCGCGGGACTCTGTGAGAAACTCGGCGGCAACATGGCCGATATCAGCCGCGGTATGGGAATGGATCGCAGAATTGCGCCGTACTTCCTACAGTCTGGTCTCGGTTGGGGCGGTAGCTGTTTTCCAAAGGATTCACTCGCGTTGCTCAGCATGGCCAAAGACTATCATTACGATATGCCCATCGTCCAGGCGGCATGGGATGTGAACGAAAATCAGAAGCAGAGACTCATTCTGAAGGTTCTCGACAAACTTCACGTTCTGGCCGGAAAACAAGTCGCCGTTTATGGACTGACATTCAAACCTAAGACAGATGACGTGAGAAACAGTCCCGCCGTGGATATTGCAAAAGAATTCGTTCGTCGAGGCGCTGTCGTCCGCGTTCACGATCCGGAAGGACTCGACAATGCGCGTGTGATTTATAAGGACGAAGGGTTCCAGTTCTTTGACGATCCCATTGAAGCTGCACATCATGCCGATTGCGTCGTGATTGCGACGGAATGGGCTTTTTATAAAGACATCGACTGGATGGCCGTCAAAAATGTCATGCACACGCCGTATCTCTTTGATGCACGCAATCTCCTTAGAAGTGAATCCGGGATTGTGAGTCATTTCGATTATTCCGGGCTGTAGACATCTTGACCTAAAAAAGTTGAGAGAGACTTATTATTCGCGGGCGAGATGCCCGCGTTTCCTGGTAGGACTGAATCGTCAAAATTATAGTTGGAATTATTCAATATAAAGCGGCTATAATTTTTTATGTTGGATCGCGGTTGCTCATTCGGAAGATAAATTGATATGCATAAATTGATTATTGTTTTGGCGGTTTTGGTGCTTTCTTTCCCCTGTGTGGCTCAGGCTGAACCGGCTTTTAAGGTGCCTATTCCAAGCTACTGGGAAAAACCATCTCAGGATGGCATGTTGTCCGAGAGCGCCCAGGAAGTATTTAAGAACCTCAAGTCCGATCCCGATCCCGACAAACTCGTGATGAATTCCCATTATTGGATTTCCAACGAGAACGCGCATTACGTCTGGTACAAGCATGTCAAGGATATGGGGGGCGTGATTTCCGGCGTGGGTACGGATCAGGTTTATCTGATTGCGGGCTGGATGGATGCTTCGCTTATCATTCCCATGGATTTTGATCGCGCCATTGCAAATCTGCATTTTGCATACGGCGCCGCATTTTTGGCTTCAGAAAACATCGAAACATTTCTTTCGTACTGGAAAAAAGAGTCCGAGGCCAAAATGAGCGAAGCTTTGAAGCAGTATTTTCCTGAAAATGCCGCAGATGCCATGAAATCGTGGAAGAATGGCCAAAAAGAAGTCAATGCAAGACTTCACAAACTGAAGCGCAAATATGGGGCAGAACGAAAGGATAAAAAAAGTTCGGCTGCGGGAATTCCAACTTTCGTGACGGATGACGAACAGTATCAGAGGATTCGTCAGTTATGGCTGAATCATAGGGTTTATCCGCTTTGTGGCGATTTGACGGGAACCATCTCGATGCGGTCTATCGCTGATGCGCTCGGAAAAACGGGCCTCAAGATGAATGTTTTTTATACGTCAAACGCAGAGCGCTATTTTACCTATACCCCTGATTTCGTTCAGAATTTTATGCAAATGCCCTTTGAAGATAATGGGATCATTCTCAGGACGCGGCAACAGACGTCTTTGGGCGTTGCCGAACCGGAGGATTACCATTACAGCATTCAGAATGCGCAGAATTTTCAGCGCTGGCTGAAAACCGGTACAATTGCTGATATGGCTCAGATGCTCAAAAAACGGGCAAAGACGGATACAACGGGTTTGTCCGTGATTGTTGAGGAACCGGAAGTCTCTAACCAGTGAGAGAATTATGTCGCTGATTCAAAAGTTGCGGGATCGACTGTTTGGCATTCGACTGCCGGATTTAGAGGATGTACCTCGCATTCACAGAGAGGAAAGTGATCGTGTGCCGGACGAAAAATCCGGTAAAATGAAACCTCATATAGACAAATCGAATGTTTCCTGTGTCGGGGCACGGTTTCCGGAACGCGTTTTATTTGTTTGCAGCGGCAATATGTGCCGTTCCCCTTACGGTGCGGCGCGGTTCGCGGATCTGGTTGGAAATCGTAAGGTTCAGGTCGTTTCAGCAGGGACATTGCGGTTGGTTGGGAGAGGCGCCGCGCCGGAAATGGTGAAAACAGCCGCCGAGAATGGACTGAACCTCGAGGCGCATCGATCCAATGCCCTTTCTAAAATGCTGATCCAGGCATCCGATGTCATTTTTGTCATGGAACTGATTCATCGACAGGAAGTGCTCAGGCTGTGTCCCGAAGCCGCAGACAAGATTATTTTGCTCGGGAATTGGTTGCCGACGCCCGTCCAGGAACTCGTCGATCCGATGGGAAAAACACCCGATGTTTATCGGGAAGTCGCCGCTCAAATCGATGCCGCACTCGAAAATTGGTTCGGGCAGTGGAAGACACCCGATGATTCGTTACAAGCTACTTGATAAAACCACATATCGTTGATTGTGTGTTTATGTGGTAATTTGTGCGAATAATATACAAGTTCGATCGATCTGATTTGTATAATTTTCAAAAATTTAATCATTTTAGTTTGTGAAATTATTTAGCGGGAGTAAAACAGAGCATTGTATTGTTTCTGTTTTTACGGGGAGGAAATTATGGACAAGGTCGTAGCTGTTGTATTAGGTGGCGGGCGTGGGAGTCGCCTTTTTCCGCTGACCCATGAAAGGGCCAAACCCGCGGTGCCATTGTTTGGCAAATATCGTCTTATCGATGTGACGATATCGAACTGCATCAATTCCGGCATTAACCGCGTGTTTCTTTTGACGCAGTTTTTGAGTGCAAGTCTTCATCGCCATATTATGATGGCGTACAAATTCGACAATTTCTCGAAGGGTTTTGTCGAGATTCTGGCGGCTGAACAGACGGAAAGAAGCCAGGATTGGTTTATGGGAACGGCAGATGCCGTTCGCGCAACGCTTCACCACATCATGCATTTTGCGAGTGAAGAAACCCTGATTTTATCCGGTGATCATCTGTATCGCATGGATTATTCGAAAATGATCGACCGGCATCGCAAGGCGGAAGCCGGGCTTACGATTGCCGTGTATCTCGTCAATCGTGAGGATGCTTCGAGAATGGGGCTTCTTCGCGTCAATGACGAAGGTTATGTCGAAGAATTTGTTGAAAAACCCAAAGATCCCGAAGTCATTGAACGTTTCCGCGCTCCCGACGAAATGTGCCGTCAGGTCAATCTCAATCCCGATGATGGCTGGTACCTCGCCAGTATGGGCATTTATGTATTCAAGACGCCGTTGCTCAAGGACTGTCTTTCTGGCAACGAGAACGATTTTGGAAGCCAGATCATCCCCGGGCTCATCGGCAAGGTCAAAATCGCCACGCATCTTCACGAGGGGTATTGGGCCGATATCGGGACGATTTCTGCGTTCTATAAAGCCAATATCCAGGCGACACAGGTCGAACCGCCATTCCCGCTCTATTGCCCGGGGCATCCGATTTTCACGCACATGCGTTCCCTGGCACCGGCTCGGGTCATTCGCTCTGCCATTCGCGATAGCCTTGTCGCTGAAGGCACGGACATTCACGGGGCCATCATTTCTGATTCCGTCATTGGCGTTCGAAGCATCATTCGTCCGGGGGCGACCTTGAAAGAAGTCGTCATGCTCGGTGCCGATTATTACGAGGAAGAGAATCCAAAACTGCTCGATACCGATGCACACCCCGAAATCCCCATGGGGGTCGGGAGAAATGTCACCATCGAACACTGCATTATCGATAAAAATGCGAGAATCGGCGATGATGTCATCATCCGAAGGCAGCCGGATGATCTCAATTACGATGGCGAGTGCTATTATGTCCGCGACGGCATTACCGTCATTCCCAAAGGTGCCGTGATTCCGCCAAAGACCGTGATTTAATGCGATTATTCTAGACAAAAAAGACCGCCGCTACGGCGGTTTTTTTGTGTGTTTATTCGATGAGTTTTTATGATGAATTTCTGTGCCAATTTTTGGTAAAATAAAGAGTTTGTTTGGGGGATGACTCTGGAATGTTTTTGATGTGTATGGGTGAATAAATGAGAGGTGCTTCAGTTGCGCTCGTCTATGCCATGAAAAATCATTTTTCTGGCACTAATCGCAAATTCCTTTTTTGGTTTAGCATTGTCCTGGTTGCGCTTCTCTTCGTCTATTCCCTGTTGTTCCACTTCTTCATGAGTCTGGAAGACCGGAGTTATTCCTTGATCACGGGCGTGTATTGGACGCTCGTCGTCATGTCGACACAGGGGTTTGGCGACATCGTGTTTGAAAATGATGCCGGGAAGGTATTTACGATTATCGTGAACCTGACGGGGATATTGTTCATGCTCGTGCTGCTGCCGTTTGTCGTGATCGAGTTCATTTACAACCCCATTATGGCGGCACAGAAAGAAGCTGCGGCGCCGCGTACTTTGCCGGACAACATCAAGGGGCACGTCCTTATCACGAATTTCGATGCCACGACGGAAGCGTTTGTGGCCAGGCTCAAGCAGCACGGCGTTGAATATGCGGTGATTGTCGAGGATGTTTCCGATGCCTATCGCCTTCGCGATATGGGAATTCAGGTCCTCGTCGGCAATTTACGCCAGCCGGAGACCTATACAGCGGCGCGTATCGATACAGCGGCTCTCGTGGCGGTCACGTCGAACTCGGATCCCATCAATACCAATATCGTGTTCGTTGTTCGCCAGGTCAACCAGACGATTCCCATTGTCTCGTTTGCCAACCATGTCGATTCGATCGACATCCTCGAGCTCGCGGGAAGCAACGAAGTTCTCAATATCAGTGATCTCATGGGGCGGTCGCTTGCCAGGTCGATGTCCAACGATGGCGTGGCGGCGCATATCATGGGCAAAATCGAAGACCTTCGAATTGTCGAGGCGAGGGTTTCGGGAACCGAGCTCGTCGGAAAAACGCTCAAGGAAGCCGATCTGGGGCGAAAACTCAGCCTGACCGTCGTCGGTGTTTGGGAACGCGGTCACTTTGAGCTCGCCGGGCCGCACACCAAAATTACGGAAAATTCGATCCTCGTCATGGCGGTCAGCGACGAGCAGTTGCAGGCTTATAACAGCCAGTTTTCGGCAGATTACGAAGAAGGTTCCGGCGTCATCATCCTCGGGGCCGGGCGCGTAGGCCTGGCGGCTGCGCGTTATCTCCAGGCCAAGGGGACGCCGTTCACGATTCTCGACAAAAAAGAGCCCGAAGGCAGAGAATGGCTTGAATTTGCGCAAAACACCGTTTTTGGAGACGCGGCGGATCTCAACTTCCTCAAATCGACGCTTTTCTTCGAGGCTTCCGCTATTCTCATCACGACGAACGACGACGACATCAACATCTACCTCTGCCTGTATTTCCGAAAACTTCGTCCGGGCGTCCAGATTATCGTGCGTGCGAACGATGAGCGGAATGTCTCGATGCTCCACAGAGCAGGTGCAGATTTCGTCCTTTCGACATCGACGATGGCCTCTTCGATGCTGTTCAACAACCTCAAGCAGGGGCATCTCTATACGATGGTCGAGGGGCTCTATGCCATTCAGGTCAAAATTCCGCCGAAGATGGTCGGCAAATCCCTCGTCAACCTGAGGTTCCGTGCGCTCACGGGATGTTCGGTCATTGCCATGATCATCGATGGCAAATGCGTCATCAATCATTCGCCATACGAACCCATGCCCGCCAATGCCGAAATCATCATGGTGCTTACGCCCGAGGCGGAAGAGAAGTTCGTGCGTCATTTCTGCGGCAAGGAAGAACCCGACGAGGTGATGAAAAAGTCGTTTTGGGGAAGAAACAGCAAGAAAGCCATTTCCGATGGGAAATCTGACGATAAAAAATCCGAGTCCGATGGCAAGGATTCTGGCGAAACACCGAAACTGACTACCGAATCGGTCGATAACTTGAAAACTGCGGAGAAATCATCCGACACTGAGAAGTCCGGCAAAGAGAAGGAAGATGCCGAAAAAACTTCCAGTTCTGAGACTTAAAAGGGCGTTATGTTGAATGGGCTTATTCAAAAATCATTTACGGCTGCCTGGAACGGGAAGATTGGCATTCTCTATCCGATAGTTCTTCACATGATGGCCGGTGTGCTGAGGCTGGGCATGCTTTTTATGGTGTGTGCGCTTCTCGTGGCGGTTTCGGAATATCCCGAGGTGAGGGAGGCAGGCGCATATTGGTTCGTTTTGTTTGGGCTGCCTGTTTTGTTCTGGTGGATATTGTCTGCCTCATGCCGTCTGATGTGGTGGCACGAGATGGAAAAGGGGAGCGAACAAAGCCATAATACGAGGGTTTGGCTGACGGATTTGCCCCCGATGTTGTGTCTGGATTTCTTTTTTGCCGTGGTGAAGGTGCTATGTTTTGCGGCCGTCATTTTGGGCGTCGTGGCCATGATGATGGGCAATCCGTTGTCGATTCTGACGGTTTCTGTCGGTGCGTTGATGGCCCTTTTGTGCACCGTGATTCAGCCTCTCGTGATTGCGGAACGCATGGTTTCGGGTGATTCTCTGATTCAGTCCGTCATCAATGCGTTTTCGGATATCCGTCGATTTCCGGCCATGACACTGGCGGTGCGTTTTCTGCCGGAAATCGTGGCGATGACGCTCTATATGTCTGCGTTTGTCATGGGTGTGCTGGGGAGCTCATTTTTCCTGTGGGCGCTTGCGATTGCGGGCTGGATCGTGTCGATGATTAAGCCCGTGTTCTGGAATGAACTCGTTTTTTTGGCAAATCCCCGCGAGGTTGAGGCGACGGAATAAAGACCCCGCGCGTATGCCAATAGCGCGGGGCGGTCGGCGTATGCAATAGCCGACCGGGCGAGCCGTATTGAGCGGCAGCGAAAAGGCGAGCGTAATTAAGCGGCCGCGACTTGTGTGTCGGCTGGTTTGGCGTCGTCAGCTTTTGGCGTAGCTTCGGCTGGCTTTTCATCATCAGCTTTTGGCTTTTCATCGTCAGCTTTTGGCGCATCCTTAGTATCGGCGGCTTTTTCATCGTCAGCTTTTGGCGCATCCTTGGTATCGGCGGGCGCGGCATTTTCGGACTTCGCTGCGATGTTGAATTTGGACAGGTGGAGCGTCGCGTAAAAGAAGCCGCACGTCATCAGGAACACGAGTGCCATGCCGAAGCCGATGGCGATGTTCGAATACTCCGTGACCATGCCGATGGAAATGGCGACAAAGAGAATGGCTGAAATGATGAGGCAGATGGCCAGAATATGCTTGTGGTGCATGACGTTTCCATGAATGGGGTTGATCAGACACGGTTGGTTTTAATCCATTTCGATGGGTTGTCAAAATTTGCCCCGATTGTTGCCCGTCGGGGGGAATTGGATAAAATGGCGTCGTTTTCGTAACTTTAGCGAGTTGTTTAAATGAATATCATGCCATCAGTTCCTGGTTTATTGAATGTCGAAGAAGTCAAGCTCGAAAGTGGAATGCGCGTCATGCTCTGGCGGCGACCCGAGCTTCACCGCGTGTGCCTTCTGCTCAATGTGGCGGCGGGTGCCCGAGATGAGCGCCTTCCCGGGACGGCGCACATGCTGGAACACCTTATTTTTCGCGGTTCCAGGAAATATCCGAGCCTCCGTCTGCTGTCGGCTGCTTTTGAGGAGCACGGTGCAGATTTCAATGCCTATACGGCTCGCGAGGTGACGAGTTTTGACGTCTCGATGCCGGCGGAGTCGCTGCTGCCCGTCATCGAGTTGCTTGGCGAGGTGATGACGCGCCCGAAACTGAACGGGATTGCGGCGGAGCGGGACATCATTCGCGAGGAGATTTTGTCGGATTACGATGCCGACAATTCGCTCATCAATGTCGACGACTGGCTTGTGCGGCTGTTTTATGGCGATGCGGGCAAGCCGATAGCGGGCGATCCGGACGATTTGGCGAAGATATCGAGCGCGGAGGTTCGCGAGTTTTATGATGCGCATTATGCGGCACCGAACATGCTGCTCGTCATTGCCGGCCCCATCGGCCCGTCGGACGCGGTGATCGAGGCAATCCGGAACGCGTTTTCCGGTCTGAATCCGACGTATTCGCCGTGGCACCGGCGCGGGATGACCGAGTGTTATGCGCGTGCGCTGTCCGATGGCACTGCAGTCGATCCGCGACTGTGCATCAAGAAATACGATGGCGCGACGCAGAGCGAGGCGTTGCTCGGCTTTTTGTGCGGCCGCGTGGATTCGCCGGAGTTTGCGCCGCTGGAAATGCTCGTTCATGTGCTCGACGACGGCATGGCGTCGAGGCTTTCGAGGCGTCTCGTCGAGGAGCTTGCGCTGGTTTACGATACCGAGGCGTTTATCAGCACGACGCAGGAATCGACGCTGATGCAGATTCGCGTGACGTGCCGCCACCGCCGTGCCGCTCGCGTCATCAACGCCATTTATGAGCTTTTGCGCGAGATTGCCCGCGACGGCCTCGAACCGGATGAGTTGGTTCGACTTCAACGGCGCGTGATTTGGGAAAACCGCGCACTGCTCGACAACGTGGAACAGATGGCGCAGTGGCTCAGTACGACGCGCCTTCAGAACATGCCCTGCGAGCTCAGCACACGCAGCCAGACGTTGCTCGCCGTGACGGAGGCCGACATTCGCAGGACGGCTTCTCGCCTGCTCGAGACGGTGCCGCATATCGTCGCGATTGTCGGCGATCTCGGCGAGCGTGCGGCGGACGAGATTCGCGCCGTCATGCAGGAGAAATTGAAGAAAAATATCACGATGACGTCCGTCTGACGGCCATCTTATATGTGGGCCGGGCTATTGTCATACGCCCGGCCGCGTGCGCTATTTCATACGCGCACGCAACGATTGGGGGACTGAATCGGCCTCACCCTCTCTGTCGCCGTTGGCGACATCTCCCCCTCTTCAAAGGGGAGGGGAAGGGACAATTGCTGTAAATGATGCAAATAAAAGAAGCCCGTAGGGCTTCACGTTTAGTAGCCCCCGGTTGGCGCGTAAGCGCCTACCGGGGGATCAGGTCATTCAA
>JAZODZ010000612.1:0-4811 GCA_045597285.1 Myxococcota bacterium | reverse complement strand
ACATGCCCCGTTCACCCGCACCAAAATAAAACGGCGTATGGCTCGAGAGCCATAGCCGTTTTGTCACGGCGTATGACTTGCCCGGCATCGAGGCAAACGCAAGAAAATTCATTAAGCGTAAGAAACACGGGGATTTGCCGGGCAAGCCATAGCCGTGACATGCCAGGCGTATGCAATAGCCTGGCGACATCCAATGAAGAAAAAGTCTTTTATTAAACTGAAAATAACCGTATATGGATGTGTCTTTTTTCTCAAGGAGGGATTGTAATGCGGGCGATAGTTTACAAGGGGAAACATTCAGAGCTTTGTTCGGCGATTTCGAATAGGCGCAAAGATGAAGCGATGGAGCTGATTTATGCGTTTTTCCGCAGTGAGGATAATACGGATTCGTATTCGATATCGGTTCTGACGGTTGTTCGCGAGCTGTTGGAAGGCGGGGACAGTGATGAACTTTACCGGATGCGGATTCGGATGCGGAGCAGCGGCGACCGTGTGCTGATCAATTTTGCGCAGCTCGTGCATGCGTTTGCAATGGGCGGATTTGAAGATGCTGCGGAAACGCTGGCAGGCAAATGCCTGTCGGATATGCAGAAACTGAGCCGCAGCATGCAGGATTATTCGGACGAAGAGGGGCTTTCGCCGGCCACGGAGATGGCGGGTAAACGCATTCACGAGGCGGTTCGGATTCTTCGCATGTATTTCGATTCAGTCGAGGATGGCAAGGCTATCGACAAGCTGGACGAATTGAACCTCGAAATGTCGCGCGTTTTCCTTTTTGGCGTGGCGTCAATTATGTCCGGCGACATGAAGCTCGCCGCCCTGTGCGCACAGAGACAGGGCGATTTGATCAAGCGCGACCGACTTTGCCGCGAAATCGTGCGCGATTATGGCGATGTTGTCGACAGGCTTTTGAGCAGTGCGGATTTTTCGCGCGAGGATTACGAGACCGCCGAGGGCGTCAAATATGCTTACGAAACGCTCCATGAATCGGAACCGGATCATCCATATTCAGACAAAATTGCGGCTTTATCGCGGCTGTTTGCAACAGATAAAGACTGATACTGCGGATCAAATTTCGTTTGTTGCGAATGATTTGATGTGATAGAATGAATAAAACTGGGCACTGGAATGTGCCCGTTTCGTTTTTGTGGCACAAAGATTCATGGAGGAACTAGATGCCGCTACAATGGACGGGGGAACTGCAGAGCATCGTGGCAGGAGCAGAACGCGATGCCGCTCGAATGCAGGTCAGAATGAATACAGCTCTGCTTCTTCGCAGTGTTTTGAAGACCGAAGGGCCGGGACAGGAACTGTTAGCCACGGCGGGCGTGACGCTTCCATTATGTGACCAGGCTTTGAAGACGGTCAGGCTTCAGCCGGAGCCAATGAATGCTTCGGAAATCGTGTTCCAGCGAGCCGCGAATCTAAGCAGTTCTGTTCAGAAAGAGTTTGTGACGTCATTTGAGCTTGTATGCGCGATGCTCGACGTCCCGTGCATGGGACAGCTTTTGCTCCAGTCATTTCCGATTGATGCCAATATTTTGCGCACGCGTCTGCTTTGTGGCGCGGAACAGGAAGCCGTGCAGACGTACCAGCATCGCCTGGGCTCCAAGTCGATGAACAGCGTCGCGATTCAGCGCAAGTCTCCGATAGCGCATCCGATCACGTATATCGAGCCGCAGGCCGCCGTGAGTTTCGGGGATGACGACTATTCGCGTTCGATGCCGGACACCGCGATTCCGCGCAATCGACTGATGACGGCGGGAGAGATTTCGCTGTTGAGCAAGACGGCTTCGCAGCCCGTACTTCCCGGGATTTCGCCGTTGGAAGGCGAACGCGTTAAACCCGTGCCTACGACAGTTGCTCGCCAGCCCTCCTCCACGCATTACCGCTCGACCTCATCCCGCGAGTTGCAGCAAGCCACCACATTGGACCTCGCCAGACGTCTGAAGGAAAAGAAAAGCCGCACAAGCGAGGCTCGCGGAACAAGCCGCGAAATGCCTGCCCTCATTCCTAAACAGGATGAAAGTAGCGAATCGGCTAAATATGAAATCAAAGCCGAAATAGCTGACAATGTTTCGAAGCCCGCTGAAGCATCGTGTAAAGCCGAAGTCCAATGCAAAGCCGATATTCAAAGCAAAGCGGACGTCCAGTGCAAAGCGGATGTTCAATGCAAGCCAAAGGTTCAGACTAAATCATCGGAAGTTGCGAAAAAAGCGGATGCATCCAGCAAGAAACCCGTTCGCGCTGAAACGGACAAACCGCAGGCTCGCAGCCTGTTTGATGGGATTGAAACGCCGGATAAAAAGCAGACCAACCCCATTATTTCGAGCAGAAGCATGGCGAACAATGTCGGCAGCGTGACTGTCCGACGTGCTGGCGACAAACTGCCGGCTGGTTTTAACCCGCTTTGCCTGAGCAAGCAGAAGTTCCCTCAGCTTTGCACGTATGGGCGCAATCTTTTGGCGGCGGCTGCCGCGGGGCAAATCGATCCGGTGATCGATCGCGAACACGAGATCGATCAACTCATCGACATTCTGAACAAACGTCGCAGCAACAACCCGATTTTAGTGGGCGAGGCCGGTGTCGGCAAGACCGCGATCATCGAGGGACTGGCGCTGAAAATGGTTCAGAGCGATGCGCCGCATGGGCTTGAGAACCATACGATCATTTCGCTCGACTACGGCGCGATTCTTTGCGGTACGCAGCTTCGCGGAGCGCTTCAGGAACGAATTCGTGCAATTAAGGCCGAAGTGAACAGCGCCAAAGGGCATATCATTCTGTTTTTGGATGATATTCACAACTGGCTGATGACGGGCAGTGGCGAACCCGGTTCGGACGCGGCCGTGGAACTGAAGATGTCGCTGAGCCGTGGCGAGCTGATGTGCATTGGTGCCTCGACACCGATGGCGCTTCGCCGCGCATTTAACTCGGATCCAGCATTCGAGCGCCGGTTTGATTTCATCGAAGTCAAGGCTCCCAGCGCCGAGACCTCGGTGCGGATTATCGAACAGGGCATTATCGGACAGTATGCGGCGCATCACGGCATTACCTACGAATCGGATGCAATTCGCGAAGCGGTTCGGCTTTCCGAGCGTTATATTCAAGAGCGAGCATTGCCCGACAAAGCAATTTCTGTCCTCGACCGTGCGGGCAGTCTTTGCAAGCGTTCAGGCGACAAGTCTGTAAAGGCCAGCCATGTTGCCAGTGTAATTGCGCAGATTGCCGAGATTCCGGTGGAACGCCTGCTCATGACGGAAAAGCAAAAGTTGCTGAAGATGGAGTCCATTCTGTCGCAGCGCCTGATCGGTCACGATGCCAATATCGCCAAGATTGCCAACGTCATTCGTAGGAACCATGCGGGGTTTGGCGGGACAAGGCCCATCGGCAGCTTCCTGTTCCTGGGCCCCACGGGCGACGGAAAAACCGAGGCGGCCAAGGTTCTGGCCGATTTCCTGTTCGGTTCGCCCAAGAACATGATTCGCTTTGATATGAGCGAGTATATGGAACAGCATTCGGTGGCAAAACTCATCGGTGCGCCGGCCGGCTATGTCGGTTTCGATGACGGTGGCTTGCTGACCGAGGCACTGCGCAAACGTCCGTATCAAATTGTTCTTTTCGATGAAATTGAAAAGGCTCATCCCGACATCATGAATATTTTCCTGCAAATCTTCGACGAAGGAAAATTGACGGATGCCAAGGGACGCCATGTCGACTTTTCGAATACCGTCATCATTATGACGAGCAATCTCGGTGCGGCCGAAGTCAGCCGTGCAGCTCATGGCGGCATCGGATTTACGGGAAATGATACGCGGACGACGACCGCAGACGCCGAAAAAATCATTATCAATTCGGCCAAATCGAGGTTTTTGCCCGAATTGTGGAACCGAATTGAGGAAAAGCTCGTCTTCCATCCCCTGACAATTCGCCAGATTGAGAGCATTGCCCATCTCCTGCTTTCGGATTCTGCCAAACGCCTGTTTACGGACAAGCGCATTAAACTGACGTTCGAAGAAGACTCGCTTATCCCCTACCTCATTCAGAATGGCGGGTTTGATCCGGCTTACGGTGCCAGGCCGATGCGCAAAACGATTCAGTCACTCGTCGAATCGCGTGTTGCCGAGTGGATTTTGGTACATGACGACAACCCGACGGAACTCGTCGTCAGCGTCGAGGACGACAATGTCGTCGTGACACAGGCCGAAGAACAGGCGTAGTCCTTATTTTTGCAAAGAACGAAATTAGGCTTAAAAGGCGGTACTTGTTACCGCCTTTTTTTTGTGCCCTGAGCATGGCGGTATGTGTGGCAAAGCATTGCTGGGCGACAGCATCCATCGCGAGTTTAGTGCGATATCAACGCGTTAAACTTGTTGTGAAAAATTCGTGGTAAAATTCCACAATTCAGTCCCGAAATGGTTCTGTCTTCGCGAATAGAAATTCGATTTTTCGTAGATATTTTTTAACACATGATTAATTCATACATTGAAGTTTAATCACGAAATAATCGTTTATAAAGAATAAGGGACGGAATTTTCGCAACACAGAATTAAACATTGATTTTTCGGTGTTGCAACTTTGAACACGATTTTATGTTCGATGGCACTCGCCTATGCACCTGCGGCGCATACGGCGAGTGGCGCAGCTATCGGCAAGGCCGATACGCTGCGCTGGGGCATCGATACCCGTGGAAATTCCTGTTCAGTCACGATAAAATCAATAAACTGTTTAGTATTCTAGGTTGGTGAATAAATCTTATAACGGTAAAACCACTGTCAGTATTGAATTTGTAATATTATTTGTTTATGTAAATG
>JAZODZ010000611.1:0-2972 GCA_045597285.1 Myxococcota bacterium | reverse complement strand
AATCAGCACCTTATAATGATTCTGAATTACAGCGTTTAGAGTAATATAGGAGTTGGTCAAATGAGGCACATGCAGATACGTCGTCTTGACAGCCCGTTATGGATTCGCGGGAGATTGCGTGATTTTTTCTCGCCATTGCTGTATTCGAGTGCTATACTAGGAATGGTATCTGCGTCCGGTTTTGGACAAAATGCCACCCGATATACCCAGATGTGATAGGAGATATCGTTATGACAAGGGATGCAATCTTACAAGAAATACACGCGTTACCAAATAATGTGCTCGAAGCCATTTGGAGGATGATTATCCTTTCAGACAAAAACGCTGACGTAATAAACAAAATGATGAGTTCTTTTGGTTCGGATATTGAAGTTGATGATTTTTGGGAAGAAGCAAAATCATATATTTCAAAAGATCATCCTGAACTTAATAATTCAGCTGTATTACTGAGTCCCAAACCTGGTATTGCAAAAGGCGAATTTCGGATGTCAGATGATTTTGATGAGCCACTTGATGAAATGCAGGAGTATATGTATTAGTATGTATATTCTTGATACACACACTACTCTGGTATCTGTTCGATAATACCCAGCTATCAACGGTTGCAAAGCAGATTATATCCGACAAATCATGCAGAATTTTTGTCAGTTATGTGAGCTTTTGGGAAATTGGCATAAAAATCCGAATTGGCAAGCTAAATTATACATACAACACACTCGAATTTATTAAATTATGCCAAATAGAAGGATTTAATCCTTTATCAATAAAACTTAGACACATCAACGAAATTCAAACACTTCCACTCATTCATCGCGCTCCCTTCGACCGTATGCTCATCGCGCAGGCCAAAGTCGAAGATATGACACTTATAACTTGCGATCAATATATACCGCAATATCCGATTAAGACAGCATGGTGAACAAAGGCATTATTACAAATTGAGGTTACATATGAATATTTTCAAACGCTCCATTCATAAAAATCTTCTCATTATTATGGGTTCATTGATTTCACTGACGATTTCCGGATGTGATAAAACTGAATCAACACCAGTGAGCTCAAGTTCGTCACAACAAGTTCAGGATGCACAATCACAACCTGTTCAGAATAATGCACAACCAACAAAAGATGAACAAACCACAGAGGCCACGGACGACAGAATGCCAGTCGAGCCAGTTCCTGATGAAATAACCGAAATTCAGCAAGACAATCCACAAAGCAAAGAATTAGACTGGAACAATCCAGAACATCTCAACACCATAGCCGCTGAAACGCAAAAAGCATATAACGAACTGATCTCGCTTGCATCTGAATTTGCATCCTGTTATCGCAAAGCACAAAAAGTATGTACCGATAAAGGTATAAGACCTTTCGGATCATTCGGAATGAATCAATTATCCTATAATCTGGAATATGATGAATTTGGCAATATTTATTACATCGAAGATTCTTTTGCAAAAAACGTCAAAAAGTGGGAAAGATGTGAAACCACCTACGATAGTTGCTTTAGAAAAAAGCTTCCTAAATCATTCAATTTTGACCTTTCGGAAATTGTTAAAAATTATCCGAATAACGTTCAAAGATTCGGACGAATCAAATTGGTATTCAATATCACTACAAACAAAGTATCTATTATAGATGCGTATTCGAAACCAATTGGCACAGTTCATCAAAACAATGTCAATAGTTTTGGTGAATCATACAATAAACATTATGAAAGATGGTTGAAACGACGCGAAAAATAAGCCGCCGATAAGCCATGCGTAGGCGCGTGTCACGACACGCGCCTACTACCATGAACCCACCACCGGTTATTATTCAGTTTTTTCATCCTCGGGGGGTATGCGCACGACATCGCCCGTCAGTCGTGGTTCGACCATTTCACGTTTGATGGGTTCGCCCGGAACCACGCCCACATTGTCCTCGGCCACGTTGGGCTTGTCCACACAGAATATACTTCGTTCGGCCTCGAGATTGTTATAAGCCGGATCGTTCGATGAAACCTTAAATTTGATTTTGACTTCGGTCTGTTCTTCCTGAATACCGTCATCTATACAGCGAACTTCGATTTTTCTCGTTTCCGGAGCGCTATAACCATCGTATGTCTTAGGTGAACCATCGTATGTCTTGGGGGAAATTACCACCTGATCAGGTTTGTCAGCTGAAATCTCAATGTGAAGGCTGTCAGAGGGGACGGTTTCCGACATTACATATAGTTCAGCAGCGCTTTCCCCTTCGATTGAGGTCAAATTTTTGCCTGGAATAATGTTAATACCGGGCTCCGAGTCTAAAGCGCCTGTAAGCCGTTTCTCTACTTGCGGTGGCGTTTCGGGATAACCGGCATTTTTAGACTGACATGCCGGTACAGTCATAATTGCAAACGCCGCCGCAGCAGCAGAAAGCATCGCCTGCCGCGATGAAAACCGACGCTTCGGCTGCACGTAACGGCGAACCGATTCGATTTCAAATCGATGACCGTCAAATTGAATCACATCCTGCGGCAAAAGCCGGATTTCGCGTGCCTTGAGTGACAAGCTGCGCCCCGAACGCTCGAGAATCACGGGTGTGTCACTTTCCGCACGCACACTCAGCTCGTTATGCGCATCGCATCGGATGCTCACCACGGCCTTGTCCAGCCATGTAATTCCCTCACAATTCAACCCAAGCGCGTTCTCCCCCACGGGTAAACACGGCACCGCTTCACCGCCATCCATCGATATCGTCAACAAATACTCGCTCATAAACACCTCCATACAGGCAACTAAAAACACATACAGTTTAGCAGTTCCGAATCACGCGGTCATCAAATAAAGATATCAGCCGTGGGTCTAGCGCGTAGCGCACAACCCACGGAGACGTGGTGCGGCGCCTCTCTTTTGGTTTCAACGGGGAACCGTTCCCGCACAACCCACGGAGACGTGGTGCGGCGTATCGGCGACGCCGATAGCCGCACCAGCGAGCCGTATGCGCCG
>JAZODZ010000610.1:0-4183 GCA_045597285.1 Myxococcota bacterium | reverse complement strand
GTGGGTCTAGCGCGTAGCGCGTAACCCACGGAAACGGAATGGGTGCGCGTATGCCGCAGGCATAGCGCGCCAACCGCACGGCGTATCGCGTAGCGATAGCCGTGCCCCAACCGTTAAATCGCAACAAAGTTGCATATATGTAATAAAAACAGACCAATGGTGTTTTTGATTTTTAAGTTGTCGAAAATCGTTATAGTGTGGCGCATTGTTTCTGCGATGACAAGGGCAGAAAAAAGTTTGGCCGCGAAACGGCAATTCATCAACGATGCGCGAGCCGCGATGGTTCTGTGCTTCAAAAGAGGAAGGAAATGAACAAGATCCGATGCATGATTAACGACGTGCAGTATGAGATCGAAGGTGTGCCGCCGACGATGTCTCTGCTCCATTATCTGAGGGATGTGCTTCATCTGACTGGGACGAAGGAAGGGTGCAACGAAGGCGACTGCGGCGCGTGTACCGTTGTGTTCAAGGATGCCCAGGCCAGGCCTGAACCGCGTTATCGCGCCGTGAATTCGTGCCTTCTGCTTCTGCCGATGATGCACGGAAAGAAATTTTATACGATCGAAGGTCTGGCAAAGAATGGCAAGAACCACGTGGTGCAGGACGCGATTATGAACCATTATGCGTCGCAGTGCGGCTACTGCACGCCGGGCGTCGCGATGAGCCTTTTTGAGGCGACATACCGCCACGACATGACGAAACCGTGGCAGTTTACGGAACAGATGGCGGGCAACATCTGCCGCTGCACGGGATACCGTCCGATTATGGAGTGCGTTCACGAGGTGGCCGGCACGGGCAAGGATGAGTTCGCCGACAAACTGCGCGAGCCCGAAATGGGCGTCGACACGCTCGACTACGAATATGGCGGGATTCGGTTCTATGTCCCGGCGACACTCGATGAGGCGTGTGATTTCAAGGCGTCGCACCGCGATGCGATGATCGTGTCCGGTTCGAGCGACGTTTCCGTCCTCGTCAACAAGCGCTGGCGCAAATGCGATACGTTCATGAGCCTCATCAATGTCCCCGAACTTCGTGAAATCACGATTGACGACAAGGGGCTTCACATCGGCGCAATGGCACGCCTTGCCAACCTCGAGGCCGTGTGCCAGGACGAATACGTCCCGTTCGGGCGCATTCTCCGTTATTTTGCGTCGCACCAGATCAAGCAGGTCGCGACGGTCGGCGGTTCGGTCGGCGGCGCTTCCCCGGTCGGCGATTTCGCGCCCGTCCTGATGGCGCTCGACGCGTCCGTCCGCCTCGTGTCGCAACGCGGCATTCGCAGCATTCCGATGTCGCAGTTCATTTTGGGCTACCGCAAGACGGCGATTGAATCCGACGAGATGATTTTTGCTTTCGATGTTCCGCCGATTCCCGAAAATGCTCGTTGCGCGTCGTACAAGGTTTCCAAGCGTCTCGAAATGGACATCAGCTCGGTTTCTGGCACGTGCTATGTCGAGACCGATGCCAACAACATCGTGACCGTCGCTCGCCTTGCATTCGGCGGCGTTGCCGCCGTGGCCGGGGCTCGTGCGAAGCTGGCCGAAGCCTCGCTCGTCGGCAAAGAATGGACAGAAGAAAACGTCGAAATCGCGGCGCAGAAAATCGCCGAAGATTTCAAGCCGATCAGCGATTTCCGGGCGAGCGCCTGGTACCGCCAGACCGTCGCCTGCAACATTCTCCGTGGCTTCTATCAGGAAACGCTCGAAAACCGCGTTCCCGCAAGGCTTTATCGTCCCACATCAACCATTCAGCTGGAGCAGTAAATCATGAAAGATCCCAATCGTACTAGCCCACTTCATGAAAATGCGGTTCACGAAAGCGCATGGAAACATGTGACCGGACGTGCTCAGTTTGTCAATGACATGCCGCTTCCGCCGCACTGCCTGGTGTCGAAAATCGTCGTTTCGCCCGTGGCCCACGGCATCATTAAAAGCATCGACACGGCGGCAGCGCTGGAAGTCCCGGGTGTCGTTGCCGTTATCACGGCCAAGGACATTCCCGGCGTCAACGACTCATCGTCGTGGGCGCATGACGAAGAACTGCTTGCATCGCACGAAGTCAACTGCGTCGGCCAGAACATCGCGCTCGTCCTTGGCGAGTCTTATGATGCCTGTGAGGAAGGTGCTGCGAGGGTAAAAGTCGAGATCGACCCACTTCCGGCGATCATCGACATCCGCGAGGCCGTCGAAAAGAATTCGATGCTGCCCGGGTGCCACATCATTGCACGCGGCGATCTCGACGAGGCCTGGAAAGAGGCGGATTTCATCCTCGAAGGCGAAATCGAGTCGCCGGGCCAGGAACACTGGTATCTCGAAACCCATTGCGCACAGGCCGAAGTCAACGAGGATAACGACGTCGTCATTTATTCGTCCTGCCAGTGCCCGACGGGCGTTCAGGGCAAGGCGGCCGAAATCCTCGGCATTGACGCGTCCCGCGTCGTCTGCATCATGCCGCGCATGGGCGGGGGCTTCGGCGGCAAAGAAACGCAGGGCGCTCAGTACGGCGGCCTGGCCGCGCTCGGTGCCTGGGTCACGCGCCGCCCCGTTCGCGTCTGGCTGAACCGCGATGACGACATGAGCTGGTCGGGCAAACGCCATCCCTTCTATTCCAAATATAAAGCCGCGTTCAAAAACGACGGCACGATGATCGGCCTCTATGTCAAAGCCTACGCGAACTCCGGCTGGGCACAGGATCTGTCGATGTGCATTCTCGACCGCTGCCTGTATCACCTCGATGGCTGCTATTACATCAAGGCCCTGCATTTTGAAGGCTACACGGCCAAGACGAACCTCCCGTCGAACACGGCGTTCCGCGGCTTCGGCGGCCCGCAGGGCTTCATGGTGACAGAAACCATCCTGAACCGCGCCGCCCGCAAGCTCGGCATGGATCCCCTCGACATCCGCATCAAGAACTATTACGGCGACGCCCCGCGCAACATGATGCAGTACGAGACGCCGCTCAAGAACTTCCGCGTGCCCATGATGACCGACAGGATCATCAAGTCGTCGCGCTACTGGGAACGCAAAGCCGAAATCGATGAATTCAACGCGAAGAGCCGCTTTGTCAAACGCGGCATTGGCTTTATGCCCGTCAAATTCGGCATTTCCTTCACGAACACGATGCTCAACCAGGCCGGTTCGCTCGTCCTCGTCTATACCGACGGTTCGGTCGCGATCAACCACGGCGGTGCCGAAATGGGACAGGGCCTTCACACCAAGATGGTCACGATCGCGGCGCACAACCTCGGCATCAAACCCGAACGCATCCGCCTCATGAACACGCGTACCGACAAGGTGCCGAACACTTCTGCGACGGCCGCATCGAGCGGTACCGACCTCAACGGCGCTGCGATCAAGAATGCCTGCGATCAAATCACCGCACGCCTGCGCAAAGTCGCCGCCAAACACCTCGGGCTCGACGAAGCCGATGCCGACAAGATCGTGTTTGACGACGGCCGTTGCCTCGCACCGGGCAAGGATCCCATCGCGATTGAAACCGTCATTGGCTGGGCCTACGCCGACCGCGTTCAGCTTTCGGCCGCCGGTTATTATGCGACACCCGATATCTATTACGATGTCGAAAAAGGCCGCGGTAAGCCGTTTGCGTACTATTCCTATGGTGTCTGCGTGCTCGAAATCGAACTCAACACGCTGACCGGCGAATATAAGCTCGTCGATGTCGAGGCCATTCACGATGTCGGCGACGCGATCATTCCGAGCATCGATCGCGGCCAGGTCGAAGGCGCGTTTGCGCAAGGCTACGGCTGGCTCAGCTGCGAGGAGCTTATCTGGGGCGCGGACGGTTCGCTCAAGACGCATTCCCCCGCGACGTACAAGGTTCCGACTTACGGCACGATTCCCGATCCCGAACATTTCCGCATTTCGTTGCTCGAAAATGCCACGGCCGAGGCCGTTCACGGCTCGAAGGCCGTGGGTGAACCGCCGTTCGTGCTCGCGCTTGCTCTGGTCCAGGCTCTGGAACACGCTGTGATTGCCTGCGGCGACGACGTGAAGAAGGATCCGCAGATTCATTGGCCGGCCACGCCCGAATCCGTGCTTCGCGCCATTTATGCACAACGCGGTATTGCGATTTGATATTTTTATGAACACGGCTATCGGCTTTGCCGATACGCCGTTGCGCTCGCTAGAGACGTGCGGACCGCGCGTCTCTACGCTCGCTATAT
>JAZODZ010000609.1:0-3574 GCA_045597285.1 Myxococcota bacterium | reverse complement strand
GCCGAGCAAGCCGCTCCTGCTGAAGAAGCTGCTCCTGCCGAAGAAGCTGCTCCTGCCGAAGAAGCTGCTCCTGCCGAAGAAGCTGCTCCTGCTGAAGAAGCTGCTCCTGCTGAAGAAGCTGCTCCTGCTGAAGAAGCTGCTCCTGCCGCTGAATAATTTCCGGCGTCATGAATCATAAAAAAGCCCTGATTTCTTTGGGAAATCAGGGCTTTTTTTCGTTATCGACGTATTGCATCGACGCTATCGACGATTGAGTTAAACAGAACTTTTCTAATACTCATAGCATTCCATCTCAAAAGCACCAAACTTACAGTCACAGCCCGCAGAAGCCCTGCGTATGATACGCCATTGAATCTCACCCAAGCCGCTCTTGCACGTTGCCTTGACTTTGATATCGCCTTCACCACCATCTGCAAGAGTTTTTGATTTCGTGACCTGACATCCGGACCCTTCAATTTCTGCAACCACATCACACTTACAACCAGAAACGGCAGAGACATAACCAGAAGCCTCGAGACTGATCTGAGAGCCGGTAAATGTTTTCGTATATTTTCCTTCCTGTTTATCAAACGTTACGCCATCCTGTGCAGGCAATTTCTTTTCAAAGAATTTAATTTTAGATTCGGGACGATTGACCACTATCGTACGCGTAGCAATGCCCACATGGTTATCCTGATCAGTAACCGTTAGCGTGGCTGTATAACTTCCGATCTTTGCATAGGCATGGGTCACGGTTTTACCGGAAGATTTGGTTCCATCGCCGAAATCCCATTCATAGGACACGATTTTGGCTTTTTTCTTCTTTGATTTGGAGCCATTGAACTCGATTTGCTCGTTAATTTTGCCGTCATCAATATTTTTCCCGGCAACTGCAGTTGGCGCAAGCGGATCATTGGGAAGAGCTTCGTGTGCCGACTCGGCGGAATCGAGTGCCGGTGCTGCGGAATCGAGTGCCGGTGCTGCAGAATCGAGTGACGGTGCTGCAGAATCGGGAACCTGAACGTTATCAGGCTCTTGAACATCATCGGGGACATCGACAGCAACCGGTTCACCTGTCGGGAATTCGAGCCCAGCCAGCTCATCAGCCAGGTCTTTGGGCACCGCCTGTTCACCTGACGGAGCCTCATTGTCATCGGCAACAGGAATGAGAACCATCCTATCGTTCCCAGCAGACGCCGAATCTGTCTCGTTTTCATCCAGGTTGGTCAAGTCAAAGGCATTAGCATCTGTTTCTTCAGCATCGGCAGTTCCGGCCTTGCTTTCGACAGCGTTCACCGAATCCAAAGAGCCTTCACTCTGATCGCCTTTGGCAGCCTTATATTCATCGATCGTTTTTTCAGCCGGTATCGAAACAGCGAAAAGGATAATTGAAACCCCTATCAAAGTGGAGAAAATTGCGACTGAAGTGTTGTTTTTATGACGAAGTTCGACGACGAGACAAACAACGCCAAGCAAAAAGCCCAAAACAGCAATAATCTTCAAAACCAACATGACAACCTCCGGCAAAGCCTCTAAACCTGCCTTGTCTTTAACACAAACGACTTCAATAGCGTAATGTTTAACGACAATTAACAACTATTCGTAACTGTTCAGCCTCTGTCAAAGTCTCTGAATTACGTGGTCTTATCGAAATGAGGCAAAAGGCAGAAGGCAGGAAGTCGCAATAATGCAAATGCCTTGTTTTTCAGTAAATTCCTCTATTCTTTTGAGATAAAATGCGTTGAGAAAGACATCATTTCCGCGTCCCCATTAGGCCTGAATAGTTACAAAAAAAGCGCCCCAAATTGGGACGCTTAGGAAGAAATTGTTATGCCGCAGGCACTGCGGGCGCTGCTTCAACCGGTGCAACAGGAGCAGGTGCAGGAACTGGCGCAGGCGCGTCAACTGGTGTGGGGGCTGGCACTGCAACAGGCGCGGGAACAGGCGTCGGAGCGTCAACTGGCGCGGGAACTGGCGTAGGAGCGGGAACTGGCGTAGGTTCAGGCACGGCAGCTGGTGCGGGAACAGGTGTCGGGGCTGGAATAGCACCTAAATCGCCGTTCAAATCATTCGAAAGCGGTGTGTCATCAACCTTGGAAAAATCGAGACCATGTGTCACGACAACGCTTTTGGATGTAACCGACTGATCGAGCGATTTATAGGCGAGCAATAAGCTAAGAAGCATAAAGCAAATCGCCGCGCCCGTTGTCATGCGACGAAACACGGGCGTTCCGCCACTGGCACCAAACACGGTATTACTGCCACCACCAAAAGCCGCACCGAGACCGCCCGATTTACCGGGCTGAAGCAGTACGGTCACGATTAAGAATATGCAGACGAACGTGAAAACGACGTATATCAGCGTTAGCATTGAGACTCTTTCCTAAGTATTTTCTGGCATTCCTGCGCTTAAAAAACATCATCCGGGACAGATAAAATCCGTCCCCCGAAAACTCGGCGGACTTTACTACGGGTAATGCGTAAGAAAAGCAAGAATTTTGTGATTTTTACACATACATCGGGGTAACTATTCAGCCCCATGACGTTTTTATAGCCCCACCCGCCGCCTGTCGGCGGCACCCTCCCCATTAGGGAGGGTTATGGGTTCGCTGACGCTCACCTACAGACACCCAAAATTGCGATACCAAACACCTCTCTCTTTTGGAGAGGGGGCAGCCCGCAAAGCGGGCGGGGGTGAAGCAGGGACGGGGGCTGAATAGTAACCATACATCGGGGTAACGAGAGGATCACGTAGCGCCCAAACGCTCACCCTTCATCTTCCCGCTCGAACCGCTCGATCACGCAGTCGTGCGCCTTTTTCTTATTATAACTAATCCCCACCAATATCAGCTCGCCATAGAAATCCTTTAACGAATCGGGATAGTGGTTTTCGTGTATCTGGTCGATGGCGGCCTGAACTTCCTTTTTGAATTTGAGTTCGATGACCATGGCAGGGCCGGGGATTCTCTTTTTGGGCAGCAGTACGATATCGGCAAAGCCTTTTCCCGTCGGGAACTCGCGAATCACCTTGTATTGATTCTCGGCAAAGAAACACAGCACGGATATGACGCACGACAAGGCGTTCTCGTTGTTATAAGCCAGAACGGACGTCATGTTCTGGTGCGTTTCCTCGACCATGCGCGCGACGGTGGCATTGTCTTCGGCGAGTATGGATTGAATAAACTTGCGTGAACGCTGGTAGGGTTTAATCGCATCGGGCCAGGCACACTGTTTGAGCGCCGCGCGAAACGCCATGCGCACTTCTTCATTGGGAATGAATACCTGCGAGGCTTCTGCGTCATACGCCAGGTAGCCGATATGCGTCAGCAGGGTAAAGCAGTCGTCCTTGCACTTGGGCACCGTAAAGGAATTGTCATAAGCTCCCGTGTCGACACTGACGCGGCCACCACCAATCAGGCACATCACGTCGTCGTAAATGCCATCCAAATCCGCGTTGATATAATCGAGCAGCGATTCAAACGAATCCGTCTGCGTCCAGTAGCTGCCATATTCGCGGTTCTTCATCGCCCTCGCCAACGAGCATGGATTATAGACGTGATGCTCATGCGGGAACATATAGCCGTCGTACCATTCG
>JAZODZ010000608.1:0-5674 GCA_045597285.1 Myxococcota bacterium | reverse complement strand
TTCCATTTCTATATCTTTATTATAACTTACAATTCAATATAATATCACCCCAAAATCTATTTTCTCCATTTCTCTCGCCATTTCTGGCGAGACTTATGTAAAAAGTGAATAATCTTATCGTTACGCCCCACTCAAAATTCTCGTTGACTTGATGCCAATAATTTCTTTATTTTGAATAGGACTGATGGAATCTCCATTATCGCATTTTGAACGATATAAGGCCGTCTTGTGATGAATTTGAATATAATTCAACATTTTAACAGGGGGGTGGAATATAATTCATACCTTTCTGCCCATAGACTAATTTACCGTTCATCCTGTCTGCCAAAGGAGCCGATCCCATGCTGATTGGCATACAGGATGAGATATTGCGGCTTGCGCAGCTCACCCGTTTGTATCACACATAATTATTCACTTTTTACACAGGCTTTCCCTATCCGCTATTTGATTCTACAGAACGCATCAGCGCCCTGAAAGGGCGCAATGTTTCAGCCCGGGGTGAAGCGTAGCGTAACCCCGGGGCACAACGATTCCCCCCCAAAAAAGCGCCCTGAAGGGGCGCAACACAAAGCTTTAAGCAGTGTGCATCACGCCGCTTAAACGGGTTCTGCACATACACTGCAGGATTCTGCTCATTACAGGCGTAATCAATCCGGCAGTTCGAATAAATTCTTGCTGAAATATCGATCCCCGCGATCCGGGAAAACGACGACGATATTGCCGTGATCGATATCTTTTGCGAGTTTAAGGGCTACCGCAAGCGCGGCTCCGGACGAAGACCCTGCAAATATACCTTCTCGTCGTGCGAGTGTGCGCGATGCCTGGAATGCTTCTTCATCATTGACTTTATAAACGAGATCTACCAATGAGATATCGAGTGTTTTGGGAATAAAGTCATTCCCGATGCCTTCAATGTTGTAATTGGCATGTTCGCCGCCGCCGATGGTTGAGCCAACGGGATCCGCCAAAACAGCTTTTAAACCGGGAAGTTTTTCTTTTAGAAAACGCGAAATGCCAGTAAATGTGCCACCAGAACCAGCACCAGCGACAAAATAATCGATATTTCCATCGAGTTCTTGATAGATTTCTGGGCCGGTCGTCTCATAATGCGCCCTCGGATTGTTGAGATCCGAAAATTGATCGAATGAGATGGCACCGGGAATCTGTGCACATAGTTCCTCGGCACGCTTGTTCGCACCGAGCATACCCTCTTCGAGTGGCGTATGGATGATCTCGGCCCCCAGTGCATGCATGAGGATCTGTTTTTCCAACGAAAATTTTTCGGGAACAGTAAATATCACGCGATAGCCTTTATTGAGTGCGGCAAAGGCAATCCCTAGCCCCGTACTTCCCGCTGTGCCCAGTACAATCGTTCCGCCGGGATTAAGCTCGCCTAGCTTTTCGGCGGCCTCGATCATATATCGTCCGGTGCGATCTTTAACACTGCCGCTCGGATTATATAATTCGAGCTTTGCGAAAAGCGATATATTTTCCGGTAGATCGAAATGTGACAGCTTGACAAGTGGTGTATGCCCCACGAGTTCCTGCATGGACTGATAATACATTATCTTACCTCGCTTTGTTGAATGGCTTGTTCGAGATCTTCGATGATATCTATTTCGTTTTCGATACCGACAGAAAGACGAATGAGATTCTCCGTAATGCCAACGGCATCGCGAATGATTTTGGGGAATGCGGCATGTGTCATCGTCGAAGGATGGCAGACGAGTGATTCAACGCCTCCCAGGCTTTCCGCAAGTGCCACGAGATGAAGCGATTCAAAAAAACGTTCGAGCGAATAGTTATTATGGAGTTCAAACGAGATCATTGCACCTCCAGTTTTTGCCTGTCGTACCTGAATATCATGTCCTTGTGCATCGTCAAAACCGGGATAATATATACTTTTGACAGCCTTATTCTGTCGCAATCTTTGGGCAACAAACGCCGCATTCTGCGTATGCCTGTCCATGCGAACGCCGAGTGTTTTAATACCGCGAATGAGTAAAAATGCATCAAAGGGACCGAGCACGCCGCCGGTGGAGTTTTGTATAAATGCGATTTTTTGCGCAAGTCCGGAATCATTCACGACGACGAGGCCTGCAACCAGATCGCTGTGACCGCCAAGATATTTGGTCGCACTATGAATGACGATGTCGGATCCCAAAGAAATCGGGCGCTGCAAATACGGCGTCATAAATGTATTATCGACGATGGTAAGAATATGATGCTTCTTTGCAATATCCGCAACGGCTGCAATATCCGTAACCGTGAGCAGAGGATTTGCCGGGCTTTCAATAAACAACGCTTTGACATCCGGCGTAATGGCTTTGTCAAGAATATATAGATTTGTCGTATCGACGATTTCAAAAGCAATTCCAAAATGATTGAAAACTTTTGCAAGTACGCGATATGTACCGCCATATACATTTTGTGAGAGTATAATTTTGTCGCCAGTTTTGAATAGGCTGAGAACAGCCGTCGTTGCAGCCATGCCAGAACCAAAGGCGAATCCGGCCACGCCGCCTTCGAGTTCTGCAATCAGTGCCTCAAGGGCCGCACGCGTCGGATTCCCAGTTCTCGAATATTCATACCCGCCGACGAGCTTGCCAAGCCCCTTCTGTTCGTAGGTGGAAGTCTGATAGATCGGGATATTGACAGACCCCGTAAGTGCATCGCCATAAATGCCACCATGAATCAACGCTGAATCGATATGCTTGTAATTTGCCATGAGGAGTCTCCTGTGAATTTTTTTGATTTGGAATGCGGTACCAAATTGTTAAGCGGATAAGTTCTGAGCAACTGCTTCGACGTTTTTTTGTGCATACAAAAAATGAATGTTCTCGTATGCCGTAAGTCCGTCCTTTCGATTGCTGAAGTAATCGTTTTGAATATCCCTGGGGGAAAGATGCTTTTGAATGTTGAAATGATGCCTTGCAAATACTGCATTCATTTCATTGTACGAAAAACCTTGTGTCATAGACTCGCCAAGTTCTTCCGTCATCCTGGCAAGTTGCAACACGCGTTCGGATGTTTTATCATGGCTCATTTTTTCAGGGTAATCGAGTATGACTGCGCTTCGCAAAGGAGAAAGGCTATCCATAAGCTCGATCGTCTTTTCAAACGCCTGAAGCGTGAGATAATACGTCACGCCAAGGATGGTAAACAGCGTTGGCCGAGTCGGATCAAAGCCAGCCGCCAACAGCTTGTCCGCCATGTTATCGCAGGAAAAATCTACAGGCACAAATGTAATATTCTTCTGAATGATCCACTCGAGCTGAGCTATGCGCATGAGTTTATATTTCTGTGTATCGGGATGATCAACCTCAAAAATCGATATACTGGGATCATCATTG
This sequence comes from Myxococcota bacterium, assembly GCA_045597285.1. Taxonomy (GTDB): domain Bacteria; phylum Myxococcota_A; class Bradymonadia; order UBA4248; family UBA4248; genus UBA4248. Next base: position 2,321 of record JAZODZ010000608.1, on the reverse strand, counting down.
CGAAATAGAAATGAATCCATACCAGCACCGCAAATGACATACTGGCATCCCGAATTATTTTGTGTAAATTCATGAAATATATCGAGTGCAAATGCCTCACGTGAAAGGGGAATCGGCGCAAGAAAATGCACCGTTCTGGAGACTTTGTCACGATATGGGCATTGCGTCGTGCAAGACTCGCAAGCCCCGCATTTGCCGCTTTTGATGAGATCACGAATATTGCAATATTCATCTTTACCCATCAAATCAAAAGCAAGATAGTCGTCAAAAATTTTGTCGCGCTCATGATTGGAATGATAGGCGCGGACAAATGAACAAAGCTTAGCAGTCATGCTTTCATGGTTCTCGATCATAATAGTACCTAATATTATTTTTTGTCATTGAGTATTACAAGCCGTAGTTACATGATGAACGGAATGAATATATCCGTTCTTACTTGTAAACCGACTTGATGAACTCTTACGGGGAACTACGGAATGTCTGAATCATTACCCATTCAATTCAAGACAAACTTAAATGAGATTTTTCGCAAACGAGCCATCCAAACGATGGTCGAATCACTCAGAATTATCCAATGAAATACAGATGAATACAGCTCTATCAAAGCCTGTATCGTTCACAAGAGAAGATTTAACGACAACAGCAACAACAGCACGCACAAACCGGTGCGCAAATACCTGTTGCATTCCTCCTCATCTGACACATCCGTAAATTCATTTTCAACCTCTTACCCTTATGGCTAACTGTTCTGAAATTGCTCGATCAAATTACCTAGCAATTTGATAGGTAACTAAGTACAGTCTCTGAAATGGAATGTCAAATTTTTTTTGCATACGCGGGCGGGGCGGCGGATCGGCGTAGCCGATAGCCGCGCCCATGTTCGCCGTATGCGCAATGGCGCATAGGCGAACAATAAGGATATAGCGAGTAGAGACGTGCGGTCCGCACGTCTCTGGCGAGCGCGACGGCGTATGCGGCAAAGCCGCATAGCCGTGCTCCAACAGCAAAAATTATTCAATTCCATCGCAATGCGTTATAAACTATACCGTCGGAAAATCGGCGCAGAATTTCCAGTCGGAAGGAGACAGGTATGAAACACTTAGTGGCACAGGCATCGGCGATATTTTTGAGCGTGATAATGGCGAGCACGGCTTTCGCACAGGATACGGCACAACAGGCTTTGGATGCCAATGATGTTGCGGCGGCTACGAAGCTGCTGGCCGCGCAGTCGGCGTCCGATGATGCCGAAACTGCTGTTTCCGGTCTTTGTGGCGAAGCTCAAATCGCGATGGAATCGGGCGATTTTGACCGTGTCAGCGAGTTATTGAAGAAAGCCGAAGCAAAGGATTTGAAGAAAAAAAGCGGCTGGAATGCCGTGATTGCGTGGCTCAAGGCCGATTTGGCACGTCGCCAGGGCAACCATGATTTGTATGTCAGCGGCCTGCGGAACGTGAAAAAAGTGATTAAAGGCGGTGCCAGAGTTGAGAATGACTGGAAAGCAACCATCGATTACCTGCTATGCCTTGAAACCAAGGACAATTCCGATGCCCGCGATTTTGCCGAAGATGCCATCGACGGCTTCCATTCCGTCCAGATGTATGACGAAGAAGCGCTCGCCCATCTTCGACTCGCCGAACTCGAATGGCAGCGGAACAAGCAAAAACGCGCCATCAAAGAATACGAAGCTGCACTGAAGGCTTACGACAATTCAAAACGAAGTGAAGCCGTGCTCCATATCGCAGAAATTCAAGTCGAACTCATCGGGCATCTTTTGGAAATGAACGAGACGAAGGACGCGAAATCGCAGCTCGCCAAAGCCGCCAAATATATGGAAGCGGCGGGAAATCCAGCCGAACTCGTGGCCAAAATGGATGAATTCAAGTCCAAGCTCGGCGAATGAACGCCATTTTGAAATGCCGCGATATCCGCGTTGATTATCGCGGCCGTACCGTTTTGCAGGGCGTCTCGCATGAATTCAGGCCGTGCGCATGGACGCATATCATTGGCGCGAACGGCATTGGAAAGACGACGTTGTTACGATGCCTTGCGGGGCTTTTGCGCCCGGCTTCCGGCAGCGTCACGATAGACGGCGATGACGTAACCGACATGGCACCGAAACCTCGTGCCATGCGAATTGCCTATGTCCCGCAGAGGCTCGAAAGCCTGCCGCCGATTACTGTCGCAGAGTTCGTGTCACAGGGCACCTTCGCGAGTACAGAAACGCCACAAAACCTGAGAATCCGTGCGGAAAATGCGATTCACAGGCTCGGGATCACGGCGCTTTCCGAACGCCGTCTGCAAGAGATTTCCGGCGGCGAATT
>JAZODZ010000607.1:0-4430 GCA_045597285.1 Myxococcota bacterium | reverse complement strand
AAGAATAAGAATAAGAAGAGAAGAAGATCGCGCACGCGCACGCACGCGCACACGCGTTGGGTGCGAATGACATAAAAAAAGCCCCCATTACTGGGGGCTTTGTGAAGGAGGTCAAATGCGGTTAGGAGCGGGGAACAAACTTGATTTCCACATCCATTCCCAAGCCATCCGCAATCCGTTTGATGGTTTTGAGCGACGGGCTTGCATTGGCATTCTCAATACGGCTTAAGTCAGCTTGCGAAATACCCGTCTTTTTGGCCAGTTCCTGTTGTGTCATTCCAGCAGCCGAACGAGCGCTGATCACTTCGCCCATGAGGCTCAGTTCGGCCTTCATTTCGCGGTTTGCCGCTTTAACCTTGGGATTCTTGTTTTGGTCTGCAATGAAATTATCGAGCGTGTACATAGTGCCTCCTATGAAGCCCCCCAATGTCGGGGGCTTGATTTACCTGGTTTCGTAATCTTTTTTGTATCTCAGGGCCCAATCATTGGGAACAAATACCTTTTTATGTGAAATTTCACATAAAAGCGAGTGAAAAATCACATAATGAGAGAAAAGTAGGATCAATTTGCCGACGTCGGCAAAATGCTCGAGCGGTGGTTTTGCCGTGGCTTTGGGGCCTGTTTTTAATTCTGGGGGCGATTTTGGTCTTGGGCGTGTGAGAATAGGTTTTGAGTTGGAAACGTCGTAGAGGGCGTTTTGGGGCGTGTTTTTGGGGTATGGTATAATTTTGGGGAAAGCAGGTGATTTTGGGTGTGGGGGTTGGTATGATGGGGAAGCGGCTGAAGCCGCTCGGGAACTTTCGCGCGAAAGATGGTCTGGATGGGCTGTGCGGGAGGTGGAGAGATGAATTCGGACATTGTTTTAAGACCTAGGCTTACAGGGAAACGATTTAACAAGCACGATATACCTCTTGCCGTGTTAAAGGATCTATCTGCATTCGAGGAGATTATTCGAAAAGCGGCGAAAAATGCCTATTTTCGTGAAAACATAGGCAAATCGCGTGTGCCAACCGGATTCCTAAAAGGATTTTCGCTGAATATTGCAGGTGTAAAGGAAGGGAGTGCAATACTTGAGCTCCGAATTGAGTATAACAATTCTGAACTGTTTCGAGACAGATCGCTTTCTCACAAGTATCTCGAAATCGGGATTAATGATCTTTATGATTTGATGGAAAAAGCAAGCAATTCCGATGAAGAGATAATTGGTATTTCAAAAGAGGATGCGTCAGAACTGGCCAAGATTGGAAAAAGCCTGCGTGAAGATGAACAGATTGAGTTTATAAGAGATGGGAAGACTATTCCTTTCAACAACAAATCACGTCTCGCTTTTCTAAAAGCAAGCAGAGATGAGTGCATAAGTGAAACAAAAAGTTTTACCGGGATTGTCATTGATGGTGATACAGATAAAGGCACATTCACAGTTCGACTCATTTCAGGTAAAACAATAACCGCCAAATTACCAAAAAGTCGAGATGATTATTACGCTGTCATGGATTCTCTGACCTCTTCAAGAACTCAATCGCCTCGTAAACTTTCTATGGATTGCGTCGTTAAGAGTGATAGACAGGGCAATGTGTTAGATGTTGAATCTATTGAACAGATTGTTCTTTTGGATGCCAGGGACGTTCCGTCTCGCCTTATGGAGTTTTCATGCCTCAAAGACGGATGGCTTGATGGATATGGCGAGTCTTTCGAACAGTCAAATTTGGTCATTCTGGGAAATATGTTCAGTAACTACTATCCCCCAGAATGGGAGCTGCCATATACATACCCAGATGAGCAAAAGAATATCATTTGGGAATGGGAAATCAACGAACATTCAGTCTCACTCCATGTATCTACAGAGCGTTTTACAGCAGAATGGTTCGATTATAACATTGAAACTGATGATGTTTACGAATTGAGTTTTTCTGATCTGCGCACAAAAGAATCGTGGAATGATATCATTGAATCATTAAAAAAACTGGGAGTGAAATGATGATAGAAAGTTCGCTTTTTAGGCAGATTCATCCGCATTTTTATCAAGATGGTCGTGTAATTAGTGTTGCTTTCAAACCGACTCCGAAAGATGAACGCCATCTGTCAATGTATAACGGAAGAAAGTTTGACGCCGAGAGCGCATATAAGCATTTTGTTCAGAATACCAAGTGCGATTCTATTGGCGTTTTACACACCACAAGGGATATTTGTGCAGAGTGCAAGTTGGATGTGATTGATGATAATGAGCCTTTTGATGGTCACTCTTCGATTGTTTTCGGTACAGAATTGACTAATGGACAGATTGAAAGAATAGCAAAAAAATTAACAAAGCTCGCCTGGGAATGCGGATGGGATTATTACACTGGTTCAGATATGGAGTAGCACCATGCCCACTCTCACCTCAAAACAAATCAAACAACTCATGGCGCGGGCACGGATGCAGCGAGCGAGGTGCCATATCGGCATGAACGGACTGCAACCGAACACGCTGGCTGCGTTTATCCAGGCATTCGATGGGAACTGCATCAAGCCGGAACCTTGCGACGTGGTGCGGGTAAAGGTGCATCCGACATTCAAGGGCGATTTGCAGGCGCTCATCGATGAGATGTGCAATGCGTCCGGTGCCGTCTTCGTGAAACAGGAAGACCCATTTTTGGTCTTTTGGAAGCCGTCGGCATAACCCCCGGCCATTTGAGCGGCAGGTTTTCGCGCTGGGCGCGATTGGGGCCTTTGAACGTATGATAACAGGTTTTGCCCCAAACGCGCATCGGAACGCCAATTGAGCACAATATTTGAGCTGTTCGGAATTTCTGAACAGTTCGCATTTCGCACAAAAAAAGCATTCATTTTGGCGAAATTCTGATTTTTTGCGTGGATTTTTGGATAAATTTTACCTTTTTTCGGGTATTTTTGATCTGATTTTCCGGATATGTGAATAAATTGTTAAAACTGTGCTAAAATGCGCGTCGTTGTTGATGATGATGAGGGTTTGAATGGTCAAAAAAAATGGAAAAAAATTGAAGAAATTAATGCCAAGGCATGAAAAGTTTGTAAAGGCTTTGGCGGCGGGAGATGATAGGGCAACTGCATATTCAAAAGCATATCCCAAAACCGCTGATAAGTCGGTTGATTTCAGATCGAAATCTGCCTTCAATCTTCTTCAGCGGCCGGAGGTCATGGATGCGTATCAGGCGGAATTGGCGCGTCATCGCGAAGAGGAAAAGGCGCGGAACCGATGGACGTATGAACGTTCTGTTCAGGAACGGATCAAGGCGCTCGATGCCATCGCCGAAGAGCGAGAACGCCGAAAGGCGGCGCAGGAAAGCATGGCACAGGCCATGAAAGACAATCCGCCGCCGGATTTGACGCCGGAACAGGCCGAAATCGAGGCACAGCGGATATTGATGGCGCCGATTCTGACCGCGCAGACGACGAACGCCGTGGCGCAGTTGTGCGACGGTCTGGACAAGCTCACTGGCTTGACACAGGATGATAACGGCGGCCAGGTAAATCTCTTTTTCAACTCTGATCCGAGGCACCGATGACAGACATTCATATCGATGTTGCCGAACTCATGGGCAATGGATACGATGACTTCTGGTGTTTCGAGGGCCGTTATCGCGTCGTAAAAGGTGGCCGTGGCTCGAAGAAATCAACCACAACAGCCCTGTGGATCGTCATCAGCATGATGATGGTGCCACAGTCAAACACGCTCGTTTTGCGGCGGTATTTCAACACACACCGCAATTCTACATTTGCACAGATACAGTGGGCAATCAACCGCATGGGCGTCGGTACATTGTGGAAAGCCACGATGTCACCGCTTGAAATGACTTTCAAGCCGACGGGGCAAAAGATTCTGTTTCGCGGCCTCGACGATCCGCAGTCGATTACGTCCATCACCGTCGAAAAAGGTCACATCTGTTGGTGCTGGTGGGAAGAGGCATTCCAGATCAACGATGAGTCGGCATTCGACAAAGTGGACTTGTCGCTTCGTGGCCAGATGCCCAAAGAGCTGTTCATTCAGCATACGCTTACGCTCAATCCGTGGTCTGATAAACACTGGATCAAGCGCCGCTTCTTCGACAACCATGACAATCCCGATGTCATGGCCATTACGCGAAATTACACATGCAACGAGTTCCTGTCAGATGCCGACCTGGCATTGTTCGAACGCATGAAAGTCGAGAATCCGCGCCGGTTTGCCATCGAGGGAAATGGCGAATGGGGTATCAGCGAGGGACAGGTTTTCGACAACTGGGAAACGCGTGAATTCGATGTCGATGCCATGCGGCATGATTATCTGGATTATGACGAGCGCCGGTATATCGACCGTTTCGGTCTGGATTTCGGATTCAGTCAGGATCCAACGGCTTTCATCCATGCCATGATCGACACGCGAAAACGTGAAATCTATCTGTGCCACGAGATTTACAAGACGCATCTGCTCA
>JAZODZ010000606.1:0-2869 GCA_045597285.1 Myxococcota bacterium | reverse complement strand
TATCAACCGATGATATATTAAAAGATATGATAAAGAACATGAAATAATTGCCGGAGAAGCAGGATGCCTCTGTTTGACGATGAGTTTTTAAAAAAGATTGAATATCTTTATGTCGTATCGAAAAAGATGTTCAAGGGGCGTCTTCGCGCAGAGCGCAAGACCAAAAAGGTGGCGTCGGGTATCGAGTTTGCGGATTATCGCAATTACGCACCGGGCGATGACTTTCGTGCACTCGACTGGCGGCTCTATGCCCGTACTGAAAAACTGCTCGTCCGTCTTTTTGAGGAAAAGGAAGAACTATCGATATACTTTTTAATCGACACTTCCTCATCAATGAAATTTCATGATGAAGTCAAACTGAATTATGCCAAGAAAATGGCGGCAGCTCTCGGGTTTATTGGTCTTTGCAATCAGGATCGCGTCAGTTTTATAGCCTTTAACGAAAAAGTTCTCGACCGACTCCCGCCGACGAGCGGTCGTGGACAAATATTTAAGGTTTTTAATTTCCTCGAAAAGTTAAAAGGCGTGGGGGCTACGTCGTTTGAAGATTCTTTCAAAACCTTTGCGAGTGAAAACAGACGCCGTGGTGTGGCCGTCGTGTTGAGCGATTTTTATAATCCTGGCGGTTATGAAAAAGCGCTCAGTTTTCTGCATTATCAGCAGTTTGAAACGTATGTCGTCCATATTTCGGACGAAAGCGAATTCGACCCCAAAGTGCATGGAGATGTATCTTTGGTCGACGAAGAGACTGGCGAACGGCTGGATTTGACGATGACGCCACGGCTCGTATCCAAGTATAAAAAAGCATTCGATGCGCTATGCCTTCAGATGGAATCGTGGTGTGTTTCGCATCGGATGCTCTATTTTCGAACCCCGGTTTCGGTGCCTTTTGACGAAATCGTTCTCAAAGTATTCCGGGCTGGCGGATTCCTTAAATAATATATGATGATTTTTAACGGTTATACCCCACAGACATTGCTGGTGCCCATAGTCATTGCGGTCGTTATTATCGCAATACTATATTTAATTCGCGTGCGCCGCCGTTCGGTCGTCGTGCCATCCATCGGGCTTTGGCGGAGCGTTCTCGAACAGAATGCGCACCGACGCTGGCATGACTGGATCAAGCGTCTTATCAGCTTTTTGATATGCGTCCTTGTGGTCGGGCTTTTGGCTCTGGCATTGCTCGATCCACGGCAGGAAGAAGATGATTCTGCGCGTCGCCATGCCGTGATCATCGTCGACGCAAGCGCTTCGATGGCTGCGGACAGCGGCCAGGAAGACTGCAAGACCCGGTTTGATTGCGCGATGAAAGATGCGCACGAACTCGTCGATCACATGAAAATGACTGACCGGGCCGTGATTATTGAGGCTTCAGGCATTGTCAGCGCCGTTTCGGGGCCGTTCCAGGCCGATAAAAATGCACTCAATAAGACGCTCTCGACGATGAAAGTGCGGGCGACATCCGCAGATATGCGAAAGGCTGTCGAACTCGCGGCGCATTTGTCTACCGAACGAGAAAATGCCGAGATCTATCTCCTCACGGATGGACAGTTCGGACAGGTCGATGAAATTTCAAAATTATTGCCGTCAAATGCCGCTTTTGAACAGCGGACTTATGGTGTCCCGTCCGGAAACCTCAGTATTGAGACGTTTAATGTCCGCAGGTATATCGCCAATCGACTCGGATTTGAGGTCTTTTTCAAAGCGCATAACGGTTTCGACAAACCCGTTACAGCTCGCATGAAAATCGTTTCGCTCGCCGACGATGAGCCTGTTTATGACGAGAAAAAAGAACATGAGACGATCGTCGAAAAATCCCTGACGCTTGCTTCCGGTTCATCCGAACTTCGGCTGTACGAGAATCTGACACTGAGTTCGAGCCGTATGGCGGCAACACTCGATATCACCGATCCAGAAACTCTCGTCGATCCGTTGCCCAATGACAATATCGCCTACGCACGGATTCCCGATTATGCAAAACCCGATATCGCGTGCATCACGTCGGGCAACCTGTATCTCGAAGCCGCTTTGCTTTTGAACGAGAATTACCACGTTTCGTTCATTAAGCCGACGGACACTTCGATTCTCGATGGCGCGGGAAATATCGATTTGGCTCGGGTTTCGGCCGAACACGATCTCGTGATTCTCGATAATTCGTATCGAAATTTGCCGCATCTCGCCGAAGGCGATTGGAATGGCAGGACGATTTTTATCAATCCGGATGAGGAAGATTCGCCGTTTAAGACAAAACCTGTTGTGAACCCGATGATCGAGCGCGTGAATGGCAAGCACGCCGTCGCCCGATGGCTCAGCCTGAAAAATTTGAACATTGCAAGAGCCAATGTTTTCAGCGGGATCAAGAATGAAGACCTCGTCATGCGTGCCATCGAAGGGCCTTTGATGGCGACAAAGAAGACCGATACGAAGCGCATTCTGGCCATCGGTTTCAGTCTCGTGGAAAGCGACTTGATCTTCCGTGTCGGATTGCCGGTTCTTTTTATCAATGCTGTCGATTGGATGATGGACGAAAATGCTGAGCCGTTGCGCGGATTTCCGACGGGGAATGCCTGGCATGTCGCGATCCCGGGCAATGCAAATCGCGTCAACGTCATTCTTCCCGACCGTGAACAAATTGCGGATTTGCCCGTTTATGATGGCATGGCTGCGATCTACGGAGAGCAGGCCGGGTTCTATCAGGTCAAACGAAATGACAACGACGAAAAAATTTATGAGTTTGCCGCGAATTTTGCAGATTCCAGTGAATCAGATTTGTCTCAGGCCGCGTCCGAGATTCACGGACGCATTCACCTGAAGACGACATTGCTCGAAGAAGATACGCAAGAGGAACAGGATTCGTGGCTTGTCAGCC
>JAZODZ010000605.1:0-16177 GCA_045597285.1 Myxococcota bacterium | reverse complement strand
GTTTTCTTCCTGACCAAAAACGCGCTTAAAACCGAAATCAGTGAACAAACTGATAAACTCTGACATCACACAATCTCCATGTCTTTGCGCGTAGCCCTATTGCCAACGCTCCCATCGTATCCCTCGCTCTTGAATTTAAATCAATATAAATGTGAAAATTATTTTATGTGTGATTTTTGTTTTTAACGTTCACTTGTTTTTAATTACATATAGAATATACGGTGAACATATGGCACGTATCACGACACGTGCTTTGGTTCTCGCTTTGGTTCTCGCGTGTGCGCTTAGGGGGCCTGTGCGTATTGAGCGAGCAAAGCGAGCGAAAAGCACAGGCCAAAGCGGTGTATTTCGCGCAGCGAAATAGCCGCGAACGCGAGCGTATGCGCAAAGCGCATTAGCGAGTCTATAAATGAAAAATCAGTTTAGGACGGACCATAGCCGTTGCGGCTTGAACGGCCTCGATGCGTCCTGATAGGCGGCGTGCATAAACTGGATGATTCGTGAACGAAGGTCTGAAAGGCGGATGATGTCGTCGATGTCGGCGCGGATTGCGGCGGATTTTGGGGATGATGCCTGGATTTGCGCTTGTATGACCTGTTCTTTTGCCTCGATAAGTGCCGACTTTTCGGCGTTGTCTGCGCGGGCGATTTTTTTGTCGAACAGTGTGCCGGCGAGCGTTTGCGGGCTCATGACTTCGAGATGGGAAATGGCGGTGGAGAGCGTGAGCGCGGGGTGGAACGGGGCGCCTTTCATCGCGTAATAGCCGGCACCGGAGGCTTTTCGCAGGATGATGGTCAGGTGTGGCGCAGACTGGCAAGAGAGGGTTCGAAGCAGCATCGCACCGTGGCGCAAGAGGCCTTCGCTTTCGGCTTCGGGGCCGACATCGAAGCCTGACACGTCCTGAAGCCAAATCACGGGGAGCCCGTCGTCATTGGCGCTTTCACAGATGTGGCGGAGTTTTGTGATGCCGTCGTGATAGAGAATGCCGCCGGCATACAGTTTATGGTTGTCGCGGATCGTTTCGGCGCGATTGGCGATCACGATGGCCGGAAGGCCGTCGAAAAGCGCGATGGCAGTCAGGATTTCGAGGCCGAAGTCGTCCTGAATCGGTGCGATTTGGGAGGCATCGGCGAGCGTCGATATGATATTTTCGATTGGATAAGGTTGATTGGGTGAGGCTGGGAGCAAGTGATAGAGGCTGTCGGCGGGATAATCCGGGGCTGTCGGGGCTTCGAGGCGGAAATAGGCGACGGCGGGTGAGGGAAGTGCGTTGAGCCAGGAACGGAGCGTTTCGAGCGCGGAGTGATCGTCCGGAACCCTGGTTTCGGCACAGCCGGAGATGTGGACATGTATGGACGCCGTGCCAAACGGGGAGTTCTCGGAGCCTTTGGCGTGCGAGGTGATTGCCGTTCCGCCGATGTACATGGAAGCCTGTTCTGTTATGACGATTTTATCGCACAGGAGGGGCATATAGCCGCCCCCGGCAATGCAGTCGCCAAAGATTGCGGCCATCTGGCGAATTCCGGCACGGCTGAGCTGTGCCTGCATCTCGAAAATGGCACCGGCTCCGTCGTGTGCGGCAAAAGTTTGATCCTGATGAGGCAGATAAAGCCCCGCGCACTCGATGAGATAGAGAACCGGGATTCTGAGCTGCAGAGCGGTTTTGAGGGCGCGGATGATTTTCTGTGACGATCCGGGCCACCATGAACCAGCGGCGATCGTGTTGTCGTTTGCCACGATCATGACCTGGCGAGCACATACTTTGCCCAGGGCACACAAGACACCGAGCCTGTAGGGTTTGTTTCGGCCTTCACGGGGTAAGTCAAAGCCCTGGAACTCGCCTAAAAGCCACGGGGCTTGGTCGTCGCACAGTTCCGCGATGCGTTCGTCGGCAGTGAGGCGTCCGAGGCTGTGGATACGGGCAATGATCGATTCGGGTCGGTCGGATTGGATGATTTGCCGGTCTTTGTCGAGTTCAGTTTCGAGATTGCGGATGATTTCGGCATCGGAGGATGGTTCGGTCTTCGGCGTTCCGATATGGATGAAGTTCATGCTTTGCATGGCGGTGGGGGAGGCGAGAACGGGAATGGCGTAGTTACGAGGGGAGGGGCAAAAGAAGCTGGCGGCCGTATGCAATAGGCCGACAGGCATTGCGTATGAAATAGCAATGCGCCAGCAATATATATCAATCACAAAGGGAATGGCTATGGCTGACGGAATGATTTAATTTTTGTCGGTAATCATGTCGTAGTTCCGAAAAGTGTGGTATAATGCGATTGCGTCTTTCTGTGTGGAAGAGCAAAACTTTATTCTGGAGCCATAATATGTATAATGATGGGGGGCAGTTTTGCCTGAACAACAGTCATTAGCGAGGAAATTTATGAAAAAACATCAGTTCTTGGCCATACTGGGTGCAACATTGCTTTTCGCCGGCTGTGCTGGTAACGACCGCATTGAGCCCAATATTCCGGATGCCTGTCCGAATAACCCCAACAAACTGGCTCCCGGCATCTGTGGATGTGATGTTAATGATGACGATTCGAATGGGAATGGCATCATGGACTGCATCGAAGAGAAAGCGGACTGGTGTCCCGATAATCCCAACAAGACTGAACCTGGCGTGTGTGGATGCGATAAAGAGGATGTCGATACCGATAAGGACGGCACGTTGGACTGCATGGATTTGTGTCCTGAAGATGCGGCCAAGACAGAGCCAGGGTATTGCGGCTGCGGCAAGTCGGATGCGGATGAGGATAAGAATAACATTGCGGATTGTCTTGATGAGAATGCGGATCAGTGCGCCAATGTTCCCGAGCGAATTCCTGACAAAAAAACGCCCGGAATCTGTGGTTGCGACAAGGACGATGAACTGGACACGGATGGCGATGGCACGCCAGACTGCAAGGATATGTGTCCGGATGTAGCGGGGAAAACGCAGCCGGGAAAATATGGTTGCGATTGCAATGATGAGTCGGATGACGATGGCGACGGGGTGCCAAACTGTCTGGATGGTTGTCCGGATAATCCGTCAAAGACATCGGAGGGAATTTGCGGTTGTGAGAAAGACGATATCGTAGAAAATCTTGCAGACGACGACGGGGATGGGGTTATCAATTGTAAAGATGGTTGTCCGGATAATCCGAATAAAACCGTAATCGGCAGTGGGTGTGAGGTGAATGATTCTGACGGGGATGGTGTGGAAGACAGTGAGGATAAGTGTCCGCATAATCCGGAAAAGACTACGGGGGATCCGAAAAAATGTAACTATGATGAGGAAAATAAGGTATTCGAGATATGGAATGCCTGGGATTTTAAAGAATTACGAGACCTTTTGAATGAAAAATATAATCCTAAGTCGAATGCGCATTTTTTATGCAAATATGAAAAAGACGTGACTTATACATGTTTGGATGATACACATGCCGTTGCCTGTGTACTGGAAAATGCACATTATACTTGGGTGGAAATTGCCTGTGGCAGTTGTAAAGAAGGCAAATGCTCCAAAATAGAAAATAATGAAGCTGTAAAGAAATATGATGCATGTTCGTTTGCGGACAATAGTAATATAAATAGGTGTGATACGATAAATTCATATCAGTGTAAAAAAATCGATGATGAAATTGGCTTTGTCGAAAAAGTCACACAATGTAGTTATAATAATATGGGAAGTTGTATAAACGGGTCGTGCAGGGCTGATGATAATCAACAGCCGGTACAGTCAGGCAATTCATACGGTTATCGATGTTCTAACTATACGCAGTCTTGCGATACAAATTCTAAAGATTCATTACTTGGAAGTTTGAGAACTTGTGTGGATAACAACATTATCCTGCCCCAAATATGTCTTGAATCCTGTTCTCTGCCGAGCGAGGCAGGGGGGAATCATTCCATTTGCATTCAAACGGAACCGGTTGATAGTCCGAATCTTAAAATCCGTCTGATGAAAGATATCGACATGGAAGATGTCGTTTCAAACTCTAATAATGAGGCAACCTGTTACGGCGAAGACTGGGAACCGATCAATTTGAACCAGGTTGAATTTGACGGCGGTAATTATGCGATCACTTATCATGTTAACAAAGAAAAATGTAACATGGTTCAGCCATTGTTCGGTTCAGTTTATAATTCTACGATTAAAAATGTGAATATTAAATACGATTTCCGCGGAAAGAGTCACTCGGTGCTTGCAAACCTGATTTCCAGAACTATTGTTGATAACGTAAGTTATTCAGGCACTGTTGAATATGACAATAAACATGGTAATATTGCTGAGGGTATTACTACACCCCGATTTGGAGTTATAGCTTCTTTTGCTGACAGAAGCAAATTCAACAAGATTAATATCTCTGGTAAGATTTATTATTCGAGTGGATATGTTGCATCCATGATTGGAAAAGGCAATGATATTGTCATTGCCAATTCCAATGTAAAGCTAGATAAGTTTTATTGCAGTACAACACAATGTTCTGGTTTGGTGGGTAGTGATAACAATAGCTATCGAACTGTGTTAGATACTGTTTTAGTGGATATCAAGGACTTTCAAATAATTGGTCAGGGTTTTGGTATTTCTTTGTATAGCGGGGATATGTATAATGTCACCTTGAATATTGGTAATCTGGATGTTAGTGGTAATTGGAACAGCCTTTTCGGTACTGGCGGTTCAAAAGAACTGGTTAACGTGAGAGTGAATTTAAACAATGTGATAGCAAAAGGCAATTTCTATGCTGCATGGAATTCTGCTTCTCCGATCACAGCCACAAATGTTGCGATTAGGAATGATAATGTATTTATGCCGAGTGGCAACTATGTTCCAATAAGTTCACTTACCAATTCTGTTCTGACTGATTTCGCTATTTATAGCAATGTCACACTACAAGATACTGCCACCATTTCTACACGTTTTGCTCAGTCAAGTAACACGAATACAAAACTTGAGCGTGTTGTAAACAGTACCCGTGTATTCAGAAAGGAATCTGAGACAGTTACGAATGAGATTACTGAGGGGCCTGCCATTAGCGGCAATTCGCTAACAGCGTCGAAGGTCTTTTATCGTGCTGAAATAGACGGAATTGCGGCTTCAACGACTCCAATCGAAGGTATCTCGTCATTTAGTAATACTGATACTGGTACGACGGTTAGTGCGTTGAATGATGGGAGTAAAACTAAGCTTTGGGTGGAGTCAGAATTTAAAGAGAATAGCAACGATGTGAAGCTGCCCTGGCTTAAGAGCATGTAATAAACTTTGTTGCGGGTTGCCCGCGACAATTCGCTTGAATCCTGGTGAATTATTCAGATCCCCCTCACAAGGGGGATATTTTTTATGTAGGAAATATGACTGATAAGAACGATAAACTGAACGAACTCAGAACAAATGCGCTCGAAATGGAGTTGCGGAAACCCAAACGCGACAACGGAATGGAGGCGGAACTCGAGTATCAGGCGGATGCGCTGGCGCATGACGATCGTCCGGGGACATCAGTGACGAAACACTCCGGCAAATATATCTTCATTATCATCGCCGCTATTGTGATTGCGGGGGTTCTCGGCGGGATGATTTTGTATTTTGTTTCGAGTGATTCTGAAGAGGATACTGGTATTTGCAGAACACAGTGCAACGATGGGACGTGTTCTTCGAGTACGGGACCGGGAACGTGTTCGTACCACGGCGGGATTAAAAAGGATTAGTCGAAATCGTCCAGGAGTTTGCTGAATGCGCTTGTGAGCTCTTCGTTGTCAATGTCATCATCCGAAGAACCGTCTGTATCGATGCCGCTTTCCAGATCCTGGATGAAGGCTAAAAGTTCGGCATCATTCTCTGTTTCAGGGTCTTCGCGTAGAATATCGGCCAGCGTGGGCTTGAAATGTTCTTCGCGATACGCCTGCATGGCAGCTTCGGTAATCTGAACCGCCATTTCTTTGAGAATTTCCGTGACTTCGTTCGCGGAAGCGACGCAATCTTCGGCGCCTTCCTTGATTGCATTTAGCATTTCGGGCGACAAAGCTACCGGAATGTCGGGAATGATTTTTTTTAATGGCGGGATGACGGGCTGCCCGTGCTCCGAAGGCTCGCCAGTTGATGGAGCTTTCTGTTCTGATTGGCTTGAAATTTCAGTGTTTTCAGGCTCTTGAACGTTGTCATCACGAGCATCTGTATCGGTGTTCTCGGTGACTGTGGCGGTTTCAGTCTGGGGCACGGAAGAGGACACTGTATCTTCAGGCTGCGTGCTGTCCGATGATGAAATATCGGCGTGCGTTTCATCGGTGGAAAAGCTGACGGTATTCTGAACAGTCTGCGAAGTTCTTGATGCAGAAGCCGGTGTGCCAAAAGAAAACCGGTATCTGTCCGGAAGGTTGGATATGGTGTATCGCTTTACGCCATCATCTGGGATAGGCAGTTTGATGAGTTCCGAAAGTTCCTTAAGCCGGTCTTTGGACAGGTAATGGTGAAGGCCGGGTAGTTTGATGTCATCGACATGATCAAAAATATCTCGGATGGCATCGGCGGTCATCTGGCCTTTTTTACCGAGCAGATTGTTGCCTTCGGCATCGGCTTCAAATGCGCCGGTCAGCTTGTCTGTAACGGTGTGTTTGGCTTTCCCGATTTTATTTTTGATATCTTCGCGAATCGACAGGATTTTGCTGTGGTCTTTCGGAATGAACCTCGCGATCCACGGGGCGAACGGGTTGTCGCTGTTTGAGAGCGAATTGTGTTCGATGTCACGGTAGAACTCGTCCAGACCCTCGCAAAGGGTCTTTTCGAGGGCATCCAGTGCGAGGGCATACACTTTGTTTGCGGCCATCTGCGGGTTTTCGAGCTGACCCGTGTAAAGACCCGTAAAGATGGCGTCCATCTCGGGTTTGCTCAAGTCGATGGCAAGCGACTCTTTATCGGCAATGCTCTGATGTTTGGGCGCTTTACGGAGTGAACGTTTGGCTTTGTGCTGTTTTGGGGTGGGTGCAGCAGATTTCATTGTTGAACTGGCCATCGAATTCTCCGTTTTTCCATGACGTCAGAGCAAGCCTTGACAAGGACAATTAACTTAGCGAGCCGTTTTCCATCAGTGTTGCGACGATCGAGTCAATGGCGAGATCTTCAGGGCCCCAGGTCACGCCTCGCCATACCTTGGTTTTGGCCAATTTGCATTCGTTTTCTACGCCTTTGGAGCGAGCGAAGTTGACGTCGGTCGAAACTGAAGGAGAATGTGTTGCGGGCGAGGAAAGCGATACCGGGGGGGAGAGACGGATCTGTGAGGGAATTCGTCGCAACGGAGAACCGGAATCGGACGACGATTTGGTGGAAAGTCCGAGTTTTGAAAGCTTGGAAATGCCGCTCAATTGTTGCGATGCACGAAGGATATCGGGCTTCTGGGCACTGCCAAGGCTGGAATCAGATGGCGGTCTCTTTGTTGTCAGCAGGCCTATCTGGGATTTGCCCGGATTAGGCGTTGTCGTCTGCGTCCGTTTTTCAATCTGCGCGTCGTAATAGCCTTCACAGAGGTGCGTCGCAAACACCTGATGTTGCTTGACCATGAGTGCCTTGATGATGGCATTGATCTGCTCTTCGTCTGTAATGCCTTCAATCGACTCGAGATAAGACGTCGACTTGGAATCGAGAGTCTGGCCAGATAGAAAGACGGTCGTCGTAATATGTCCGTCTTTGATGCCATTGTCCTCAGTTTGAACGTGAAACCAGCGAGATTTGTATTCAATGTCGTTATTGTAAGCGATGAGCATTCGAATCCGTCCAGTTAGGGCCAGCGGCGGCCGGTGTAAAACAGACTGTAGTTTCGCGCTTTTTTTCGGTTACGTCAAGTCTTAGCGCATTTTTGAACGGGCCTATTTCGCGTTGCTCAATACGGCCCGTATGCCGCGCTATTTCATACGCGCGGCATAGATTATAATTTACTCACACTCATACGAAACTCCGGGCTCATCTTTATAATTTTCCCAGTAGGTTGCGTATTGACCTGAGAATAAATTACAGTAGTTATCGTGATCGATGCCGGATGTTTCAAATATCTTGCCTAAATTCTTGACTTGCGCAATGTTCCATCGATCGAGAGTCTGGTTGAATTTCGAGGCGCAATAATACATTCTGTCCATGGCCGTGACATTGGATGTGTTCCAAAGTAACTATTCAGACTTTAAAGGCGTTTCTAAAGTACGTGATTCTATCGACACCAGGCAGGAGGCAGGAGGTCGCAATAATGTAAATGCTTTGTTTTTAGTAAAATCCTCTGTGTTCTTGGGGGAAAATGAGTTGGAAAAACAGCATTTTCGCGGGCGAGTGCCCGCGTCCCTAGGTAGTGCTGAATAGTTATAAAGTAGTTTCTCCATAAGACTTGATTTCTATTAGGGTGGAACACATTGTAGAGAGGTGGAGATGAATATCCCGCTAACCCCCGGTAGCTAACGCAACCGGGAGCTACAAATATGAAAGCCCTACGGATTGTCTAGGGCTGAATAGTTACGAATAGTTACCTCGTTTCGAGAAAAAAATGTGGTGAACCATTGCGTTTTTGCTTAAAGCTGTTCAAACTAAACGTGGTTTGCCGTTTTTGCGGCGCAGTAAAAAGAGGAAATTCTAAATGAGAAAAATTCAGTTTGTGATTGCTTTGTTTGCGGCTGCCTTCGTGCTGTCCTGTTCCAATTCTGACGTGTCGACCAAATCGTGTAAGGTGACGGCTGATTGCAACGATGGCGGCAGCACCGGGTATGTGTGCAAAAACGAAGAGTGCGTCAAGAAAGGTTCATCATCTTCTCAGTCCGAATATGATCGCGTTCCGATTGGAGGTTATTGTGACCTCGCACTCGAATGCAATGACGGTACAGGTGGCAAATACGAGTGCGTGAATAAAACGTGTATCAAATTGGTGCCTAAGACCGAAGAACCCGAGGATCCCGAGGATGAGCAAATCGTTGGGAAAACTTGTTCTTCTGAATCGGACTGCAAGGGAAGCGGAACCGTTAAATATGTTTGTGTCGAGAGCAAATGCGCGAAAGACAGCTCCCAAACGGATGATCCCGATGAGGGTATCGTAGGGAAATCGTGTTCTTCCGCATCGGATTGCAAGGGTAGTGGAACCGTCAAATATGTTTGCACCGACAGTAAGTGTGCCAAAGACAGTTCTCAGACGAGTGAGCCCGATGATCCGAATAAGCCAAGATGCGGAGACGGCAATATCGATAAGGATCTTGGCGAGGTTTGTGACGGTTCAAATCTCGATGGGATGAAGTGTAACACGCTCAATGAGAAGTATTACGGTGGAATTCTGAAATGTTCAGATACCTGTGCATTTGATGAATCCGGCTGCTTCGAATGCGATGTGACTGACCTCGTAAATCATGGATGTGCTGCCGGTATGAAGTGCCAGAATTCTCATTGTGTGTCGGATGGCAGTAATCCGGAAGATCCCGAAAAGCCTGAAGAACAGGTAAAGTGCGGCAATGGGACGATCGATTCATCCGATGGAGAGGTTTGTGACGGTTCAAACCTCGACGGAAAGAAGTGCCATGATTTCGATGAAAAGTATTACAGCGGAATACTAAAATGTGCACCGACTTGTAAGGAATTCGATGATTCGCAGTGTTTTGAATGCGATCCTACCGATGCCGAAAGAGGGTGCGTCGAGGGCAAGAAATGTCAGGATCACCACTGTGTAGCCGAAACCTGCGGCAATGGCACCAAAGACGACGGAGAGTTTTGCGATGGCTCGGATTTGGGCGGGAAATCATGCGACGATCTCGTCGGTTATAAGGGCGGGACGCTGAAATGTTTTGCGACTTGCAGCTTTGATTCTTCTGAATGCAAAATCGATTTGAGCAGCAAGACATGTACGAAAGATGAGGATTGCTCGAAGGGGTATTCCTGCAAGGAGGGAACTTGCAAGGCTAAGGAAGTCGAATGCGATCCTCTGGATTCCATCAATCATCCGTGTCCGGATGGAAAGACGTGCAGTCAAGAACACGTCTGTGTATAAGGTCCGGCCCCGGGGCGTTGCGGGGTGTCCCCGCATTGGGGGTAGGCGCGTATTTGCGAAAGCAAATAGCGCCGCAGGGGGCTTTGCCCCCACACAAAAAAAGAAAAGCCCTTGTCGTCGTCAGTGATCAGGATTTGTCACGTCTTCTGCGGCGATAGAGGAAGAATCCGCCGGCGATGAATATGATGCACAAAGCGCCCGGCGGCGTCGGATTTCCCGTCAGGCTGCAGCCGCAGTCATCGTCATAATAAAACGAGACGTGCGGCATGGGCCCGTCGTCATCGGTGGGCTCTGACGGCTCTGAAGGTTCTGACGAGTCGCAGACGCCGCCTTCGTCGATATCGCCGTCGCAGTCGTTGTCTATGCCGTCGCAGATTTCCCTGGATGGTTTGCACTGGTCACAGACGCCGTCCTCATCGATATCGCCGTCGCAGTCGTTGTCCTTGCCGTCGCAAATCTCTTCCGACGCTTTGCAACAGACATCGCCCTCATCGACATCGCCGTCGCAGTCGTTGTCTTCGCCGTCACAGACTTCCTCTGACGGTTTGCAGCAGACGAAGTTTTCATCGGTCTGTCCGTTGCAGTTGTTGTCTTTGCTGTCGCAGACTTCCGCCTGGAACGAACATGGTTTGGCGACGGGCCCGCCGATTCTGAGTGTGCTGTAATATTCTGGATTTCCCCATCCCGAAGAGTCGCGGAATCCGGGGCCGTCCGCGATGTCGAATCCCGTTCCGTTAGACAGATAGCACCGTACGCCGTCGGCATTGCGTCCGCAGACGTCGGTTTTTCCGTCACCATTGACATCGGCCATGCGGATGGTGCGGTACTGCTTGGGCTGGTTCCATCCGTTGGCATCGCTCATGTCGTCAATCGCGATGGCGCTGCCGAATCCCGTGCCAGTGGACGGATAGCAGACGAGGCGGGCATTTGCACGGATGCAGAGGTCGTCTTTGCCGTCGCCGTCGATGTCGCCGAACCGGAGTGTCGAGTAGTTGTCGTAGTCGTTCCAGCCCTGATTGTCGGGGAAATCCGGGCCTCTGAACGCGGCTCCCATGGCGTTTCCTTCGGACAGATGGCAGGTGATGCCGCCCGAATCGCGTGCGCAGATGTCCGCCTTGTGGTCGCCGTTGAGGTCGGCCATGCGGATCGTTTCGTAATAGCGCGGATAGTTCCAGCCGTTCGCGTTGCTCCATGCCGCGGCAACGAAGTCCGGGGCGAACTTGTCGCCTTCCGACAGCCAGCATCGGAACCCCGCGCTGCCGCGGGCACAGACATCGACGCGCCCGTCGCCGTTCACGTCGCCCGTCCGGATCGTCGAGTAGTATTCGGGATTTCCCCATCCCGTGCTGTCGGCCATGTCGCCGAGTTCTATGCCTTCGCCCCATCCCATGCCTTGAGAGGGATAACACCGGTAGCCTTCCTTGTAACGCGCACAAAAATCATCGCGTCCGTCGCCGTTGATATCCGCGAACCGAATGGTGGAGTAGTATTTGACATCGTTGTAGCTGTCGGCGTCGGCCATCGGGACGATCTCGGTCGCGTCGCCGAAGCCCGTGCCGGTCGACACCCAGCACATGATGCCGGCATCCGCCCTTGCACAGATATCGGCTTTGCCGTCGCCGTTGTAATCGGCAAACTGAATCGTCGAATAATTCGATACATCGGCCCAGCCGCTGTCATTGCTCAGTTCGAGAACGAGCTGGAATGCCGTCATGTCGCCGCCGCTCGAGAACGAGCAGTAAATGCCGGCGGCTCCTCTGGCACAGATATCGGCTTTGCCATCGCCGTCGACATCCGTGCTTTTGGCGTCATAAATTGCCGACTGGTACTGCGGATCCTCGGCGGCCTCGCAGACGCCGTCCTCGTTGACGAGGTTGTCGCAGTCGTCGTCATAACCGTTGCAGACTTCTTCGGAGGGCTGGCACGACGCGTTCGCGAAAAAACCGAGATGTGACGCGACAGGGCGCTGGTATGTGCCGCCGGTCGGGCGGTTGACGAGCCCCTTTCCCTGAATGACCATCGTCGAGGAACCGCCGCCGTCCAGATTGATCCCCTGATAAATCCCCAGCCTGATCATGTGCTGCGACAGCGTGGTCAAAGACATTCCCGTACTCTGATTGGAACGCCCGTCGACGACGATCATGAAGAAATACCTGCCGCTCTTGTCGATGCCGGCCGCCGTGCGCGGGTGCGTCGTGACAGAAAAACTGTCCGAACCGTTGTTGACGGCCTGGCCATTTTCGACGAGGACATGCGAGCCGGAGCAGGCGTTGTACATTGAACCGCGCGAACCCGCGCCATACAGGTATTGGTTTGACTGCGTAAACCCGATGGTCGGACGCCAGTCATCGGGGTAATGGTTGACATAAGGCGTGCCGTTGCTGACGAAATATCCCATCGCCTTGTTCGTGCCGCCCATGTCAAAAAAGGCAGTGTTGATGCCCGCCTGGACGCCGTAATTCGACAGAAACGACGACGTGTTGAGCAGCTTTCCGTTGAGTTCCGGTGTCACGAAGGGACGGATTCCCTTGGCCTGCAGGTCGATTTTGATGATGAACATCTGGCTTTTGGGATTCGTCGATCCAACCGATTCCTGCCAGTATTCCATGCCCCAGAAAACCTGCTCTCCGAAGGCTGTGCCGGCGCAAAGAAAACATGCTGCAAATAGAATAAACTGAATCAGGTTACGCATTTCTTCCAAATTCCCGTGGAAATTATCTGATTAGTTTGGGTATTTTTCGCCCCCGAAATCCCCGTGTTGAACGTTATGATTTGGATGTGAGTTTCTTTGCGGCCTCGGCGCGTTCCTGACAAATTTTTTTCCAGCTCGGCAGCGTGTCGAGCAGTGTGGAAAACTCTTTCATGTGTGCGGGGATGTCGATGTGCTGCGGGCATATCTGGGCGCATTTGCCGCATCCGATGCAGGCCGAGGGAAGGCACGCCTCGTCGAGCGATTCGAGGCGCATGCTGACGGTAAAATTGGGGGCGAACCGTGCGTCGTTCAGGGCGTTGAGAAGCACCGGGATGTTCAGATGTTTCGGGCATCCGTCACAGCAGTACCGGCACGCCGTGCATGGGATGATTGGGCCGAGTTCGTCGGCGATTTCGTACAAGATTTTAATTTCGGCATTCGAAAGCGGCTTGTCGTCTGAAAATGTCTCGATATTGTCCTTCATCTGGGCGAGGTTTGACATGCCGCTCAGGATGACGCCGACGTCGGGCATTTGGGTCAGCCAGCGGAATGCCCACGATGCCGACGATTCGCCGGGGCGTTTTGCCTGTAAACGCGCGGTCTGTTCCTCGTTGAGTTTGGCAAGTCGGCCGCCGCGCACGGGTTCCATGACCCAAATCGGGATGTTTCTCTGGCTCAGGAGCTCGTATTTTTTTTCTGCTTTCTGAAGTTTCCAGTCGAGGTAATTCAGCTGAATCTGGCAGAATTCCATGTCATCGCCGTACTCGTCCAAGAACGTGCGGAGCGTCTCAAATTCCGCATGCGAAGAAAAGCCGAGGTGATGAATGCGGCCGAGTTCCCTCTGTTTCTTAAAATAATTCACGATGTCCCAGCGTCGGTCGCGATAAACATCGATCGAGCTTTCGCAGACGTTGTGAAGCAGGTAAAAATCGAAGTAGCTGACCTGGCACTTCCTTAACTGTTCCTCAAAAATTTCTTCGGGATTGTAACTGTCGGCGTATTGATGCCCCGGATATTTGCTCGCCAAATGGTAACAGTCGCGAGGAAACTGGCTCAGCACACGGCCGGCGACGATTTCCGACATCCCGCCGTGATACGGGTGTGCCGTGTCAAAGTAGTTCACGCCGTGACTAATCGCGTAACGGCACATTTCCGATACGAGCGGTTCATTGATCGAGCCGTCTTCGTTGAGCGGAAGCCGCATCATGCCGAAACCGAGCTGTGAAAGAAACAGATCCTTAAACTGTATATATTGCATTGAGATTTCCTTTCGTGAGAAGAAAAAAGACCAATTTATATAATATCACATTGTCGTGGCGTTTTCACTTCGGCGACACGAATTCACTGATTTTTTGTGGGCTGGCCTATGCGCCTGCGCATACGGCCAGCGTGGCGTGCTATTGCATACGCACGCCTAAGGCCGCTATGCCCAGGGGCATACGCGGCGTAACTGTTTAGCCCTTATGTTGCACACTTTCAGCGTGCTTTTGGTTCGGTATATGTTTACCCGGGGTTAGGCGCTACGCGCTCACCCCGGGCTGTAATCTTGCACGCTTTCAGCGTGCTGATGAGTTCTCTTAGAATCAAATAGCGGATAGGTAAAGCCTGTAAAAAGTGGATAATCTTATGTGTTGCAAACGGGTGAGCGTAGCGACCCCATTTCCCTCACTGACGGAGAGGGGGCCGTGATTGCAGCGGGTGAGACCTTAAATAATTCGTCATTGGGTTTGATCCAACACGCCGCGTGTGTTATTATAATAATAGGATTATTTTGCGTTTTCGTAGAATTTCCTGATGCGTTAAAACTTGTGATAACAAGCTGTTCCTGAGATTTTTCTGGATTTCAGGAGATATGCAAAAAGGAGTTAATTATGTTGGAACGATTGTTTTCTAAGCTGAATCAGGGCAAAAAGTCGGACAAGGATGCCAATGCCGCAACCGATGCAGCCGCCCAGCCCGAAACACTTGCCAAAACATCCGCAGATGAGTGGAAATCCCATCAGCAGAAGGTGAGCAGCAAAAGCCAGAATTTATATACCGTCGAGGATGATCCGAACGAGCAGGCGCTCAACGGTGACGGTTATTCCGTGAAGAACGGAAAGATTAAGTCGGCTTCGACATTTTTCAAGAATGAAACGTCGAAAGAAACCGTCGATAACGGCGACAAGCCCCTCAAGGTTGTCGAACACAAAGACCCAGGATTGGTTCTTCAGGCCGGAACGACGCCGAAACTCGATGAACTCGTCAAAGAAGATGAAAAAGAGGGAACACCTGTCAAGTCCTATCGCGGTACTGTCGATGCCCCCAATATTTCCAAGGATGTTTCCGACAAATATCTGTTCGCGAACGGCGGCCCGGATCAGAACGATGTCAAAC
Organism: Myxococcota bacterium; assembly: GCA_045597285.1. Lineage (GTDB taxonomy): Bacteria > Myxococcota_A > Bradymonadia > UBA4248 > UBA4248 > UBA4248. The sequence continues at coordinate 1,129 of JAZODZ010000605.1, read as the reverse complement.
AGGTTGGCGTCGGCGACTGCTATTTCTGGGCAACTGTTTTGCAGATTCTGGCTCACGATCCCGCCAAGTTCACGTCGATGATGAAACTGAATAACGGTACTGTGACGACAACCATGTACCATAAGAAAGGCAAGAAATGGGTTGCCGGAACGATTACCCGTCCCATCGGTATCGGCGGTCTGAATGCGCAGTACGATAAAAATAAGAGCAAATATGACAGCCGGGAATGCGGCGTTCGCCTCGATACATCGGCTCCTGTCGAAGCCGCATGGAATGCCGTCATCATGGGCCCGATGTGCATGATTAATAGAAAAGATTATTATAAAGCCGCGCTTTGGGCCAACTGCCTTGAACAGGCTTATTCCGATTTCACCCGTGAACACGGTAAATACGGTGCCGGTGCCGAAGAAAAAGAGAATTCTGGTAATGAAGAATTTGAAGGTGGCTGCTCCGATTCCTGCTTCCACATGTTCTATGGTGGCGAGGCCAAGGGCCCGGGAACTTATGCCGTCAAGGATACGAAATCTGGACGTAAAAAACTGCTCAAATCCCTGATCGAATTCAAGAAAACACTCGATAGCGGCGGCGGTTATTCCGCACTCGTCGCCAGAAGGGCATTCGGCGATCCGAATACCGGCAGTGCCCATGCTTACAGCGTGATGAATGTCACGTTCAAAGATAAGAATGGCAAAATCATCGATTTCACAGACAATACCGGCATATTTGGCGGCGTTTCCGATTTCTTCGAAAGACGGGATATCGACACGACTCAGTCGAAATTGCTGCTGAGAAACCCCTGGAATTCCAATTCTACGGAAACCGAAGGCAAATTCTTCGAGGTCACAGTCGAAGAATTCATTACTTCAAGCGAATGGACGCATGTTCGCGAAGCCACTGTGAAAAAAAGAGGCTGATTTAGTATCAGAATAAACTTGTCATGTAAGAATTTCTGAGGTTCGAATGTCGGCCTCAGAAATTTTTTTATATGGGCAAGTTAAAAGCGTTGAATTGTCAAGATTTTGGCCAAATTGTTTTAAAGATATTTACAGCAAAGTGGGGAAATATGAGTTTGATTTGGTGTAAAGTCGCGTTATGGGGCAGCTTCATGATTCCGGCGATTTGTGCCGCT
>JAZODZ010000604.1:0-5771 GCA_045597285.1 Myxococcota bacterium | reverse complement strand
TGGGCCAAAAAGGCATTGATCAGCAAGGGAACGTCGTCGAGTCTTTCGCGAAGCGGCGGCACTTCAATCGGTACGACGTTAAGGCGGAAATAGAGGTCTTCGCGGAACGTCCCCTCGGCGACGGCTTTTTTCAGATCCTTGTTTGTCGCGGCAATGACGCGAACATCGACAAACGACAACTTTTCACTGCCGACACGCGTGAACTCGCCATTCTGAAGCACTCGGAGGACTTTTGCCTGCGCAGCAAGCGACATATCGCCGATTTCATCGAGGAAAATCGTGCCGCCGTTTGCCATTTCAAACAGGCCGCGCTTATTGCCCGAAGCCCCTGTAAACGAACCTTTCTCGTGCCCGAACAACTCGCTTTCGATGAGTTCCGACGGAATGGCCGAACAGTTGACTTTGACAAACGAGCGCTTTGCACGGTCACTGAGTGCATGGATGGAACGCGCCACGAGATCCTTGCCAACGCCGGATTCACCGAGGATGAGAACCTTGCCTTTTGTAGGAGCCACGACACTCACGGCCTTGCGGACTTTCTGCATTCCTGCCGATTCACCGATCATCCCGCAATAACGGGCATCCGTATTTTCAAGGCTTTCCACTTTCTGAGTGAGGAAATGCCGTTCACTCGCATTGCGGACTGACAACAAAAGGCGTTCGCGATCGAGCGGTTTTTCGAGGAAATCAAACGCCCCAAGCCGCGTGGCATTGACCGCATCGGTCAGCATGGCATGACCACTCATCATCACGACCTCGGGAGGCGCATCCATCTGATGAATCCGCTCGAGCATTTCCAATCCACACATGCCAGTCATCTGAACGTCGAGAAGAGCGACATCGAAACTCTGTTCCGCCAGCATTTCCAGCCCTTCCTCGGCACTCGATGCCGTCTCGACATCGTAATCCTCGCCCATCAGCACCATACTGATAGTCCGGCAAATGTTCTTCTCGTCATCGACAACGATTATTTTCGCGTTTGGCATGATGTATCCTCGTATTTGGTTAAAAACGGCACAAAAAACCGCAACACTTATAGCACAAAACGATTCAAAACATAATACACCGGGAATGGTAACTGTTCGTAACTGGTAACAGTTCAGCCCCCGTAAAAAAATTAAAATAAATGACCTCCAAAGTGTCACAAAAATTTTTTCTGGTCATCATCTTGTGTGTTTGCATTGGCGCTGCACTCGACATACGGAGGGAAAAATGTACGCATCTGGCTTCACATAACGGTTTTTGACACGACCATCATATCGTGTGCCCTATGACCAGTTTCTTGGTCAGACCTTAGAGAAGTTTGCTGTGTGGATACTGCTTTATCGTGTATTGTACAAGACAAGGAGAATGTGCGATGTCAAAGTTTATCAGTTTGTTCACTGATTTTGGTTTTAAGCGCGTTTTCGGTCAGGAAGAAAACAAGAAATTCCTGATAGGTTTCTTGAACTCGCTGTTTGAGGGGGAATTTGTCGTCACGGATTTGCATTATTGCGACAAGGAACAGCCACCGGAAATAAAGGAAGGGCGTGGCGTGATTTACGATATCCATTGCACTCTTGCGGATGGAAGGCATATGATTATCGAAATGCAGAATGAAACCAGTGTCAATTTTGCCGGACGTGCGCTATACTACGTCGCTAGGCGCATTGTCGTTCAAGGTAAGCGAGGACATTGGTATTATACATTCGCGCCGGTATTTGGCGTGTATTTCCTCAATTACAAGGATGCAACGCTTGGACGGAGTTTTCGGACAGATTTCAGTATCGATAAGAAAAAGGAATTTTTTGTCAGTGAAAGTGTAAGGGCTGAACATGAGCAACTCATGTCAAAAGACGTGGCAATGCCGTTGGCAGATAAGTTGCGCCTAATCTTCATTCAGTTGCCGGAGTTTACAAAAACTGAGTCGGAATGTGAAAACGATTTTGAACGGTGGTTATATATTATGAATCATAGTAAAGAGCTCGACAGCATTCCCTGGAAAGACCAAAACCCGATGTGGTCTGAACTTGCCGATGTGTGCAGCACAGCCGCACTCTCGCCAGAAGAACTCTTCGCGTATGAGAAAGAACTGCGAAATCAATGGGATCTCGAAGCCACGTATCTCGCGAAGTATCAGGCGGGAGAGAAGAATGGTGAGAATAATAAGGCGCGTGAGATTGCGCTAAATATGCTTACCGATGGCTGTTCAACAGATGTTGTATGTAAATATACAGGCCTTTCTGCTGAAGAGATTCAGGCGATACGTGAGGGTAATGTATGAAAGAACTCGGTGCCCCATCCGTGAGGCGCCGACATCGTGTCGGCCAATAGTCGCGCCAGCGAGCCGTAAGGGCAACCAGTGTTGTCACCCTTAGTCATGCATTCTCTTGATAACCTTGCCTTAAAAAATGCTTGACTCTTTGGAAAAATTTGTCATTATCTAAGTGTTAGACAAATCTAACAAAATTAGACTCATCTAATCAAGTTCATGAACTACTCAAAGAGGTCAAATATGGGCATTTTCAAACGATTTCTCAATCAAACCCGCAAGCCTGAAGGATTTCTCGGCTCGCTCATGCTTCGCGGTATGAACTCTGGTCATGCCATACTCGCCGATTGGGGATTGTCACAGCTTACGCAGTTTATGCCACAAAAGGCGGTGGATTTGGGATGTGGCGGCGGACGCAATGTTGCTGCGCTTCTCAAGAAATACCCGCAGGCAGTTGTTGATGGTGTGGATTATTCGCCACTTTCGGTCGAAAAAGCCATTATTTACAATGCAGCTTCGATTGCACATAACAAATCTACGATTTCCATCGGGGATGTTTCTGAATTAAAGCTTGCGCATGATTCATACGATCTGGCGACAGCCTTTGAAACCATCTATTTCTGGCCTGGACTCGAAAAGTGCTTTGCCAATGTACATCGTATCTTAAAGGATGATGGGTATTTCCTCATTGTTTGCGAAAGCGATGGCATGGATGGCATGGGTGAACGTTATGAAAAACTCATTGAGGGCATGAAAGTCTATAAAGCCAATGAAATAGAATGTGCACTCAAATCCGCAGAATTCAAAGAGAATAAGACAATTCATCACAACAAGCATCCCTGGATTGCCGTATTGGCAAAGAAATAGGTGATCGTCATGAATGCCGAACAATATAAAGAATTATCGATTAAAGAATTCACGAAAGCAGCATCGATCTATGACAGTGGCCACGCGGGGATTTATGAGCTCTGCAAAGACGATTATCCGCCCATTTTGGAAGAGCTCGAAAAAGGCGATTTCAATGATCTGCTCGATGTCGGCTGCGGCACGGGACCGATGATTGAACTATTATCGGGGAAATACCCAGACAAACATTATACTGGTTTGGATTTAACCCCAAAAATGATCGAAGTTGCGAATGCCAAAAATCTACCTAATACCCAATTTATTGTGGGCGACAGTGAAAATCTGCCGTTTAATGATGAATCGTTCGATGCGGTAATCTGTGCGAACAGTTTTCATCATTATCCCAATCCGCAAAAATTCTTTAATGGTGTCTATCGCGTGCTCAAACCCAATGGCAGGCTTGTGCTTCGCGATTATACCACCAATCCGGTAATGCTGTGGATGATCAATCATATCGAACTCAAACTGGCGAACCTGTTTGGTCATGGCGACGTTTGTACTTATTCGCCTGCTCAAATTAAGGCGATGTGCGAAGCAGCCGGTCTTAAAGTGAGTAAACTGGAAAGAGGCAAGATGTTCCGGCTGCATCTGGTAGCTACCAAAGCATAGGAGGATGGTGATATGGTTGCAAACTATAAAAACTGGGTTCCCAAAGGCATGATCTATGGCTTTACAGGCGGGACGGCTATATTTACTGCTGGTGTCCTTACGCTCGGTATTCTTGGGGAAAGTACGTCAGCCAGAATCATTACAGGAATACTGAGTCTGGGAGCTCTTGGACTTGCTTGTACATCTGCATGGTGCATCTATGCATACCGTCAGTTTTCATACAATGGAAAACGCAAACTATCTAAACAAATCATCGAAGGCGTGGCGGAATATGTCAAGCTACCCGATGGCGGCATCGGGCTTGATATCGGCTGTGGCAGCGGTGCGCTCACGATTGTAGCGGCCAAACGAAATCCTCATGCAAAGATGGTCGGCTGCGACCGCTGGGGTATAGAATATGCCAGTTTTTCCAAGCAACTATGCGAAGAAAATGCAAAAGCAGAAAATGTACAGAATACCGAATTTAAAAACGGCGATGCCACCAAACTACCATTTAATGATGAATCCTTCGATTGCGTAACCTCCAATTACGTATATCACAATATCCCCGGCGATAAACAGAAATGGCTGCTCGAAACGCTGCGAGTACTCAAAAAGGGAGGTACGTTTGCGATTCATGATATTATGAGCGCAACTCGCCATGGCGACATGAAACAATTTATACAGAAGTTGCTCGATATGGGCTATGAAAATGCCAAACTCATCGAAACAACCGGTAAATTCATGACCACGAAAGAAGCGAAATTACTTGGTTTGAGTGGATCTGCAATCTTGTATGGCAAAAAGTAAATAAAGGAATAGATATCATGAGCGACGGAAAGCGAGTCTGGAATTTCTATGCACCGGTATATGATCTGTTCATGTGGCAAAACCGAAAAGCATACGAACAGATGTATGATAGAATTCGCGCAACCATAAAAGGCAGGCGCGTGCTCGAACTATGTACGGGCACGGGACTGATTGCAAAACATGTGGCATCCGAAGCCAAAGAAATGATCGCAACCGACTTTGCAGAAAAGATGTTACAGCAAGCCGCCAAGGGCAATCTGCCCAACAATCTGTCATTCCGTCAGGTCGATGCAACCAACATTCCTTTTGATGACGATAGTTTTGATGTCGTCATTATATCGAATGCACTTCACATCATTCCCAATCCTCAAATGGCACTTTCAGAAATTCGTCGTGTTCTCAAGCCCGATGGCATATTAATCGCGCCGAATTTTCTCGGGCATCGTGCGGGTAAAAAGGAACGATTTTTGGCAAAGGTTTTGTCCTGGGCTGGCGTCGTGTTTGAACTCACCTGGAACGAAACAACATACCCGCAGTTTCTGGAGCAGAATGGCTGGAATATAAGAACCAAAGAAGTGCTCAAAGCCAGCTTCCCGCTGATGTACACGGAGTGTGAAAAACAATCATGAAAGTCTTGATTTATGGCATAGGTGTACTTGGCTCAACGCTTCTACATGAGTTATGCAAAGCCGGTCACGATGTGATAGGCGTCGCACGCAGCCAGTACAATCAATTCATAAAAAACGGCGTCAAAATTCTTCATTATTATCAGCGCAAAACAACAATAGATCGTCCGAGAATCGTCAAATCAGTCGATTCTAATGAGCATTTCGACATCGTCTTTAGTGTCATGCAGGCCACACAGCAAAAAGGCGTTTTGGATGCACTAGCCGCGGTGAACACATCGCTCGTCGTTCTCGTCGGAAACAACCTCGAATCCGAACAGATGGACCAATACATACAGGAACACGCAATTTCTCCACGCTGTGTATTATTTGGCTTTCAGGATTCAGGCGGTCACCGCAAAGACGATATGTTTGTCGTCGGAAGATTGCCTGTCACGCTCCTAAATGTCGGAAAACTCCATATTTCGGTAGAACAAAAAGATATTAAAACGCTCTCAGATTTATTCGACCATACGAGCTACAAACTGTGCTGGATATCCGATATGTATGGCTATTACTGGTGCCATATCGCCGAAATCATCCCTTATGCC
>JAZODZ010000603.1:0-5920 GCA_045597285.1 Myxococcota bacterium | reverse complement strand
CTAATTTATTAGCCTTTGTTGCATAAAAAAAGCTCCTTAATTAAGGAGCTTTTTTTATGCAACAAAGGCTAATAAATTAGGCTTTGATTTCGACTTTGGCGCCAGCGGCTTCGATTTTCTTCTTGAGTTCTTCAGCTTCAGCTTTCTCGATGCCTTCTTTAACGGTGCTGGGAGCGCCATCGACGAGTTCTTTAGCTTCCTTGAGGCCGAGACCGGTGATGGCACGGATTTCTTTAATGACGGCGATTTTGTTGGAGCCGACTTCAGCGAGGATAACTTTGAATTCCGTGGGTTCTTCAACAGCAGCAGCTGCTGCGGCAACGACAACGCCACCACCACAAGCGGCTTTGACATCCCATTTAGCTTCGAGTTTGGAAACGAGTTCGTTAAGCTGAACGAGGGTAAGGGATTCAAGATACTCAATAACCTGATCTTCTGATACCATGGTATAAACTCCAAATGTCCCGCAGGACGAAAGAAAAGTGCGCAATAATGAGCGCGAATTTAAAAGTGAGAAACCGGATGAATCCGGAAATTAAGAAGCAATCAGACAAATGCTGGCTGAATTAGTTGCCAGCTTCTTCCATTTTGTCGGCGCGAGCTTTGAGGACAGCGGCGAACTTGGTAGCGGAAGCTTTGAAGACGGAGAGGAGGGCAGAGCGAGCTTCGTTGAAAGTACGCATTTTGGAGAGGTTATCGACGCCGGCAGCATCGAGAACATCACCAGCCACAAAACCGCCAGTAATTTTAAAGTTGGGGTTGGATTTCGCGAAATCGACAGCAACACGAGCCGGAGAAATGGGATCATCGGCTTTCATTGCAATGGCGACGGGGCCATGGAATTTCACGCAAACGGGTTCGAGAACCGTACCGGCGAGTGCTTTTTTCGCGAGCGAATTCTTAATAACGCGGAAAGTCACGCCTTCAGCACGGAATTTCGAGCGAACTTCGCTAATCGTATTGACTGACACACCACTGGTATCAGCAATCACGACTGATTCGATGCCATCGAACAGCGCCTTGTAGGACGCAATCGCGGCTTCTTTTTCGTTTCTGTTCATAATTCCTCTGCTAAACGAACAAAGTTTCTAAATGCGCTGGCCAATCGGGACATGGATTGAGCCAAAATAACTGAGTTCAGCGAGAAATTCTACTGTCTCATCGTTCCGGCTCGGCAGGTTCCAAAAGGAATTAAAGCAAATCGCTACCCACGTCTCCGACGGTACCCGATGACCGTCTCAAAAAGCGGGCGTCCTATATAGACGCCCGAATAGTTTGTCAACTATTTTTTTACACAAAGTGTAATTTTTTTACACAATGGAAGTATCGAGTTTGACACCCGGGCTCATGGTTGAGCTGAGTGTAATGCTGCGAACATAGGCACCTTTCACGGTGGCAGGACGCAGTTTAAGGAGGACTTCCATGAGTGCCTGGAAGTTTTCGGCTAATTTATCGGAGTCGAATGAAACACGGCCGATGGGGGCGTGAATAATACCAGCGCGTTCAACGCGGAATTCAACACGACCGGCTTTTGTTTCACGAATGGCACGAGCAACATCCGTGGTGACGGTTCCAACTTTGGGGTTAGGCATCAAACCGCGCGGGCCAAGTACGCGACCGAGACGGCCAACTTTACCCATCATATCAGGCGTTGCAATCGCCTTATCGAAATCAAGCCAACCTTCACTAATCTTCTGAACGAGGTCGTCCGCACCCACAAAATCTGCACCCGCTTCGCGAGCTTCTTTTTCTTTTTCGCCTGCTGCAAACACAACAACGCGAACTGTTTTACCGATTCCATGGGGCAGTACTACCGCGCCGCGAACCATCTGATCCGCATGACGCGGATCAACGCCGAGCCGAACAGCCACATCCACGCTCGCATCGAATTTCGTCGTCGTCATCTTCTTGACGAGATCCATCGCTTCCTGGATGTTGTCGTAACGCTTCTGCCTATCGACTAATTTAATCGATTCTATGTACTTCTTACCTCTTGATGGCATTGTGCCGCTCCTTATTAATCGACGACGTCGACGCCCATGCTGCGACAGGTTCCTTCCACTGTGCGCATCGCGGACTCGATACTATCTGTGTTGAGGTCCGGGAGTTTGATCTCCGCAATCTTTCTGACCTGTGCTTTCGTGATCTTACCAACTTTTTCACGGTTCGGAACGCCGCTGCCGCCTTTCAGTCCAAGCTCTTTCATGACAAGAACTGCCGCCGGAGGCGTCTTCACCACAAAGCTGAAGCTGTGATCCGCATAAACCGTAATCACAACAGGCGTCAAAATGCCATCACCCTTCTGCGTCTTCGCATTGAACTGCTTGCAGAATTCCATGATGTTAACGCCATGCTGACCCAGTGCTGGTCCAACGGGAGGCGCAGGATTTGCCTTACCGGCCGGACACTGTAATTTGACGTAACCTACAATTTTCTTGGCCATTTTCCTAATCCAAAACTATGCGTCAGCCTTTTCGACTTGCGAAAACTCAAGCTCGACTGGCACGACGCGACTAAATATACTCACCGACACGCACAGACGACTCTTGTCTTTGTCAATCGACTCTACCGTGCCGCTGAATCCCTTGAACGGTCCTTCAAGAACACGAACCGTGTCTTTCTGGACTATATTCGACTGCTGCTCAGGCTTCTCGGTACTCGCGTTCATCTTGCTCAGAATGCGTTCAACTTCTTCATCACTCATCGCAGGCGGCTCTCTCGTGCCACCGACAAACCCGCTCACCTTCGCCGTTCCCTTCACCAGATGCCATGTCTCATCCGTCAGTTCCATCTGGACAAGCATATACCCAGGGAAAAATTTCTTTGTTGTCTGGCGTTTGCCGCCATTCTTGCAATTCGCTTCCGTCGTTTCTACTGGCACCAGAACCTTGCCAAATAAATCTTTCAGCGTGGAATTCTTTATGCGCTCTTCTAGAGACAACTTCGCGCGATTTTCGCATCCAGAGTGCGTATTCACAATGTACCACTTCATTGCCATTTCTGATTTCTCTCTTTTTTATAGATCACATCAGCCACGTCTGCATACATGGCACCACATGCTACCCGCAAAAACGCGCTCTACTTAATCCCTAAAATCAAATCCGTCAATGTTTTTGCCGCAAAATCGAAACAAAAAAGAATCACCGCAACCAGCACCGTCGTGATGATGACGACCAACATCGCGTGTTTCGTCTCATCGCCGTTTGGCCAGGTAACCTTTTTCATCTCACGGGCAACATTCAAGGCACCTTCATAAACCTTCGAATTGCGCCATAACAGCACGGCGGTCAGCGCTCCAAGCACGAAGCCGACGATCGTCGATATCGTTACATGCTCGCCGAGAAGCCGTGTGTCGCCTACACTAAATACGCCCATTAGCCATGCGGCAAAATTCATATAAAACCACGACATGATGATCGCCGCGATGATATATGCGATATTTACGTAGCGTTTTACCTCGTCCATCCTTTCGGCTCCGCAACTATGACTTATACACAACAAAAGCCTTTTGCCATGCGACAAAAGGCTTTTGCAACAGGGGTGGAAGGATTCGAACCCTCGGCCCACGGCTTTGGAGGCCGTTGCTCTACCAACTGAGCTACGCCCCTAAATTTCCAGGCTGTCGCCTGGAAATCTTTTGTCAGGACAAATTACTTGTCAAGAATTTCGGAAACAACGCCTGCACCGACCGTACGACCACCTTCACGGATGGAGAAACGGAGACCTTCGTCCATAGCAATCGGTTCAATCAGGTCAATCTTCAGGGTGACATTGTCGCCCGGCATAACCATCTCAACGCCTTCTTCCAGGGAAACGACACCAGTCACGTCCGTCGTACGGAAATAGAACTGAGGACGATAGCCATTGCGGAAGAATGTATGACGGCCACCTTCTTCTTTGGACAGAACATAAACGCCGCCTTTGAAGGATTTGTGAGGCTTAATCGAACCCGGTTTCGCCAAAACCTGACCACGACGGATTTCTTCTTTCTTGGTACCACGAAGGAGGCAACCAATGTTGTCACCGGCTTCGCCGTATTCCAACAGTTTACGGAACATTTCAACGCCCGTAACAACCGTCTTGTCGATTTCGTCTTTCATACCAACGATTTCAACAGGATCATTCACGCGAATCTGGCCTGTTTCGACACGGCCCGTCGCAACTGTACCACGACCGGAAATCGAGAAAACGTCTTCAACCGGCATCAGGAACGGCTTGTCAATCGGACGTGACGGCGTTGGAATGTATTCATCAACAGCTTCCATCAGCTTGTCAATGCACTGCGTACCATATTCGCTGTCAATACCTTCGAGTGCCTGAAGAGCGGAACCCACGATAACGGGTGTGTCATCACCAGGGAATTCATATTTGGTAAGGAGTTCACGAACTTCCATTTCGACGAGGTCGAGGAGTTCTTTGTCATCAACGAGATCAGCCTTGTTCAGGAAGACGATGATGTAGGGAACACCAACCTGGCGAGCAAGGAGGATGTGTTCACGAGTCTGGGGCATCGGGCCATCATAAGCACTGACAACGAGGATCGCGCCGTCCATCTGGGCAGCACCCGTGATCATGTTCTTGATGTAGTCGGCGTGGCCCGGGCAGTCAACGTGCGCATAGTGACGCTTTGCAGTCTGATATTCAACGTGTGCCGTCGAAATTGTGATGCCACGTGCTTTCTCTTCAGGTGCCTTGTCGATATCATCGAACTTCATGGCAGTGTTGGTCGGATCGTATTTCGAAAGAACCTGCGTAATGGCGGCCGTGAGGGTCGTCTTACCATGATCGACGTGACCAATTGTACCGATATTTACGTGTGGCTTATCGCGATGAAATGTTTCCTTGGCCATAGCAGCCAGCCTCCATTGTGTGGGTAATAATTGAGTGCCCTAATGCACTGACTCAACCAGAAAATGCCTCCCCATGAGGCCTCTTTTCTCTCTAATAAAAAAAATAAGCTTGTGACCGGAATCGAACCGGTGACCCCTTCCTTACCAAGGAAGTACTCTACCAGCTGAGCTACACAAGCTTAAAGCGGGCGACGAGGTTCGAACTCGCGACCCATAGCTTGGAAGGCTATTGCTCTACCAACTGAGCTACACCCGCATTTCGTATGGAGAGGGGTGGATTCGAACCACCGAACTCGTTGAGAACAGATTTACAGTCTGCCGCGTTTAACCACTTCGCTACCTCTCCAGTCTTTGACAACCTAAGCGGCTGAAATGGAGAGGGGTGGATTCGAACCACCGAACTCGTTGAGAACAGATTTACAGTCTGCCGCGTTTAACCACTTCGCTACCTCTCCATACTTCCAGTCATGCTGATGGAGGGAATCGAACCCCCAACCCCCTGATTACAAATCAGGTGCTCTGCCAATTGAGCCACATCAGCTTCCTTTTGGTTGCTTACGCTGTCAAAGTGTGTCGCCTGTTTTTACAAGCTGACAACGGACGCACCTTATACAGACATTCTTCCCTATCGTCAACTTTTTTTTTTAGTTTTTTACGCTTATCGTAACGTTTCACCCCCTGATAGCGTTTCTTTAGTGCATTATCCTTACGAACCTCGACATGAGATATGGCTTATGCAAGGCCGTGAGACAACCAAGCCCGTTAGGGCTTTCCGTTTTGAAGCCCCCGGTTGACGCGCCTGCCGGGGGATCGAGAGCATCTACACACTTTTTCCCTCGTAGGGGTTTCCCATTAAAATGTATGTCCGAACAGTCCCCCCTCATGCCTATACTTATCCCGTTACTTTTCTTTCCTTTTCTATTAAGATTTTCTTTCGTGCCCGACGGCCTTTCTTTACCCTACTCACATCATTCCTACAGCTTTTGCGATGAAATCCCTTATTCCCGCGCTCTCTTTCCTCACCTCAGTTCTTTTCGCTTTGCCCCTTGCTGCACAGCCTCTCGATGCTC
>JAZODZ010000602.1:0-3414 GCA_045597285.1 Myxococcota bacterium | reverse complement strand
GGGTGCAGCGCATCAGAATGTTCATCTGACAATCATACGCACCTTCCGTACAAATGTTTTGTGTCTGCTCCTCAGAACTGGAACACGCCGAAAATGCAAGCGCAGCCATTGCGCAGGCGACATACCACAAATTTCGTTTCATTTTTTCTCCTCAAATGCAGTCAGACAATAGGATTCAAGCAGGTAGGCACGTGTCGCGACACGTGCCCATGCGCGGCGTATCGTATCGCGATAGCCGCGCCAGCGAGCCGTAGGGGCGCTTGAGCCGTGGGTCTAGCGCGTAGCGCGTAACCCACAGAAATGGATATGCACGGCGTATCGGCAATGCCGATAGCCGTGTCCATGTTCGCCGTATGCACCGTTGGCGCATAGGCGAACGCGTGCGGCGTATCGCGATAGCCGCGCCACCGGTATGTGTTCCCCCAAAAATTATAATTCATAAAAATGCGTAAAAGCACGGATGCAGTATTCGTGATCGCAGACACTGCCAGTTTCACGGACGCTGTGCATGGCGAGTATGGCGTTGCCCATGTCGACGCCGGCAATCGGCATCGTGGCCGTGAGGATGTTGCCGAGCGTGCTTCCTCCGGCGACATCGCTGTGATTGACAAACCGCTGGCAAGGCACGCCGGCTTCGCGACAAATGCTTTCAAAGACAGACGCCGACACGGCATCGCTTGCGTACTTCTGAGCCGCATTAAACTTAATCGCCGGCCCCTTGCCGAGCAGCGGATGACAGATCGGATCATATTTCTCGCCATAATTCGGATGATAAGCGTGAGCATTGTCTGCCGAAATCATAAACGCGTGCTCGAGCGAGCGATAATAATCGTCGACGGTGCCGCCCTGTGCACGGATGATGCGCTCGATCATGCTGGCCAAAAATGGGCTCGCCGCGCCCTGTTTGGTATGTGACCCCGTTTCTTCGTTGTCGAAAATCGCAAGCACACGCGTCGTTTGCGGCGTTTTGTCCGACAAAGACAAAAGTGCCTCGAGACCGGCGTGAACCATCGACAGATCGTCGAGTCGGCCCGCTGAAATGAACTCATCATTGGCTCCAACCAGGCATGGAGCCGTCGTGTCGTACAGATAAAGATCGAAATCGATGATGTCTTCGGCCTTGACCGAAAGCTCACGGCAAATCACCGACGTGAGAAGGGCATCTTTTTCCAGCTTGTCGTTCACAAAACCGAGAATCGGCTGCATATCTTTCTGAACGCTGAGTTTGACGCCTTCATTGACCTGTCGATTGAAATGAATGCACAGATTCGGAATCGTCAGAAGCGGCTTGCGAACGTGCAGAAGTCGAGTCTGCGGGTGCATGGCATCGTCAGAACGAAGGATGACGCGCCCCGCAAGGCTGAGCGGACGATCGAACCACGTGCTAAGAATCGCACCGCCGTAGACCTCGACGTTCAGCTTGACTATGCTGTTTTCCACACATAGCGCGGGATTCGGCTTGATTCGGAACGTCGGAGAATCGGCATGAGCACAAATGATATGAAATCCGGCCTCGGCCATTGCCCTTTCCCCGATGTGAAACGCATAAATCGAGGAATCGTTTTTCGTCACGTATACGCGATCCCCGGGGGTTATGTAGCACATGGCATCGCCAGGATTGAGCCGACGAAATCCGGCCGCATCGAGGCGTTTGGCGACAGCCTGAACGGCGAGAAAATTGACAGGGGATTCATTCAGAAAATCAAAAAGTCTGCTGATCATGCGTTTCGTCCTGTATGTTGCTGAATAATCGTCAAAAATTGCAACAAAGCCACCTCAAAAGGTGAGAGGTTCCGTTCTGCTTATCGGAAAAAGCCACCAGAGTAAAGGCGTAGAATGCCTCTGAATTCCTGTTTTCACACAAAAAAAGGTGAAAAATAGAGATTATTTTTCACCTTGATTCGCTTAACGACGAAGGGGATGCTTACTTGTTGACCTGGAATTTGGTGCAGCCGTCTTTGAAGTAAGCCACAATCTGTTTGGCAGCGGCGATACCCGCATTGATATGGGCTTCTGCGGTCTGGGCACCCATTTTCTTCGGTGTCGCGAAGAAACGGCCTTCGAAGGCTTTGAACGTATCGAGGGCATCCGGGGCAATGTCAGTCAGATAAACGAGGTCGGTGCGTTCAGCCATGAGAGCGGCGAGTTCTTCCTCGTGAATGACTTCCTTGCGAGCGGTATTGACGAGAATGCCGCCTTTTTTCATGCTGCCGACGAGTTCTTTGCCAATGCTCTGCTTGGTTTCCGGAGTCGCAGGAATGTGGAGGCTGACGACATCGCATGTTTTGAAGAGTTCTGCCTGTGAATCGACGGCATGGACGCCGGCGGCCTCAATGACATCTTTCGGGCAGAAAGCATCATAGGCATAAATGTCCATACCGAAGCCTTTCGCGATGCGGGCGACGTTGCGGCCGACGTTGCCAAAAGCGAGGATGCCGAGTTTTTTACCGAGGAGCTCGGTGCCGGCGGCACCCGTGTAGAACTTGCGGATACCCATGATGAGCATACCAAACACGAGTTCGGCAACGGCGTTGGAGTTCTGTCCCGGAGTGTTCATGACGACGACTTTGTGCGCCGTGGCAGCATCGAGATCGACGTTGTCGTAACCGGCACCGGCGCGGACAACGATTTTGCACTGCTTGGCGGCATCGAGAACTTCGGCTGTCACTTTGTCCGAACGGATAATGAGGGCATCTGCATCGGCGACGGCTGCCAGAAGCTGGGCTTTGTCGGTGTATTTTTCGAGCAACACAAGCTCATGACCGGCGGCTTCGACTTCCTTGCGGATACCCTCAACGGCAACTGCGGCAAACGGTTTCTCTGTGGCAACGAGTACTTTCATGTTTTCTCCTCACATTTTTCAATGTTCCAATGGACTTCCACACGGCCAATTCCGATTTTTTTGAAAGCCCGGAAAAATATATAAATCCTGTCGCAGACTTTTTCAGCCTGCCAATCAGCGAGCCTTATATTCCCTATAATTTGGAACGTAAACCCTTATTTTGTTATAAATACATACATAATATCAAATACATATCACACTTTGTATATACAACTCCCACATGTAAGCATTGGTAATATATAATCTCATATAACAATCGGTAAAATCCACTTGCGGAAATTTCTCCTTTAATTTGCGATACACCATTGGCAAGTCGCACCCCATAAAATGATGAATACAACTGGTATAAACCAGTACCGCACGGGGCATTTTAGGCAATTTTTGCAAAATATCGCTCACGCCGTCAATAATCAACTGCTCCATATCTCCGTTGAGCACATTATGTTCGCGAATACTTACGCTGGAAAATCTTTCTTCCAAGCCCATCTCTGCCGCCGATAACACCACGCCCCGCAAACAGTTATCGGCACAAACAAAGATTTCGTGGGCCTCGGGAACCAACATCCCGGTAT
>JAZODZ010000601.1:0-3695 GCA_045597285.1 Myxococcota bacterium | reverse complement strand
TTTCTGCGCAAAAATCCCGACAAACTCAAAGTCGGACAGACGCTCGTCCTTCGCGTGCAACGCTTTGACGGCGCGACCGGCGTGTCGCGAGGGCTCGCCAATAACGGTTCTCTCGTCGGTGGCATCCAGCTCAAGGACGGCCCGGGATATGCCGTTCGCCATCCCAAAAACTCCTATGGCACGGCGCTGACAGTCAGCCTTATCATGGATGCGATGGCTGCATACGCACAAAAATATCCGAAGGCTGCCAAGTTTGCCATCGGCGATCTCTCCGCGAAAAATGGCGGAAAACTTCCCCCGCATCTTTCGCATCAGTCAGGGCGCGACGTCGATATCAGCTATATCAACAAAGCCCAGAAAAACTTTGTCGGCTTTTCCAACATGAATGCCGACAATCTCGATGTCGAAAAGAATTGGTACGTCCTCGAGTACTTCCTCAAAACAAAGAAAGTTCAATATATTTTCGTCGATTATAACTTGCAGAAATATTTTTACGATTACGCCAAGGCGCACGGCTATTCCGATGCCCAGCTTAAAAGCATTATCCAGTATCCGAACGGCAAAAAGAGCTATTTTGCCATCATTCGGCATTCCAACGGCCACGTGAACCATTTCCACGTCCGTTTTGTCTGCGCCGCCACGGACAAGGACTGCAAATAGCAAACATTCTGGCACGTGTCACGACACATGCCTACCGTATTCCATGCGGCGGGCGTATTGATAGCCCGCCGCCGCGTGCCGTATGCAATAGGCACGCGCCGCTCGCCGTATGCCAATAGGCGAGCGCCTAAAATGGTAGCAACCCCTCGAAAAGTCCCGAGATGAGGATTTTGATGCCGATCAGGATGAGCACGATGCCGCCGATGAGCAGGAGTCTGGGGCCGAGTTTTTCGCCAATTTTCGCGCCGATATAGCAGCAGATCATGCTGCACATAAAGGTCACGACGCCGAAAATCAGCGCCGGGACGAGTATCGGCTGTTCCTCCATGGCGAGCGTGAAACCGACGGCACACGCGTCTATGCTCGTGGCGAATGCAGAGAGAAAAATGGGGAGCGGCTTGAGGATGCTTTTGACTTCGGCGTCGTTTTCGTGGCGCGAGTCGAGGATGAATTTCCCGCCGACGATGAGCAGAATGACGAAAGCAATCCAGTGTCCCCAGGCCTGCACGAATCGATAAATCAGTTCCCCGCTGCCCCAGCCGATGGCCGGCATGACGGCCTGTGCAAATCCGAATGCCGCCGCCGGAATCGCGGCATATCGCCATTTGAATGGCTTGAAGCGCCCCCCGTAGACGAGCGATACGGAACTCGCGTCTGCCGCAAGCGCAAATCCCATCAATATCCACGAAATAATCAATGAAACTGTCATACAAACTTGAACAGATAAAAAAATCCCGGCACACACGATGTACCGGGGATGCTGGAAGATAAGGAATGACGCGGGTTTTAAAGTTCCTTGCGCTGGGATGACGACAGAATGCCGAGAACCTCGCGATATTTGGCGACAGTCCTGCGGGCGATGTCGATGTCTTCATCCTTCAGAATTTCGGCAATTTTCTGATCGCTGAGGGGATGTTTCGGGTCTTCTTTCGAGACGATGGCCTTGATTCTTTCCTGAACGGCAGTGCTGGCGAGGTCGTCGCCGCCGAATGCATCCATCCGGCTGATTTTCGAGGTGAAGAAGTATTTGAGCTCGAACGTTCCCTGCGGCGTGTGCATGTATTTTTTCGTCGTCACGCGGCTGATCGTCGATTCGCTCAGGTTCGTATCTTCCGCAATATCCTTGAGGATCATCGGCTTGAGATAATTGACGCCTTTTTCGAAGAAATCGTGCTGGCGGTTGATGATGGCTTCGGCAACGCGGTAAATCGTTCGTTCTCTCTGCTGGAGCGAACGAATGAACCATTTGGCGTTTGTCATCTTGTCACGGATGTAATTTGCGGCCTCCGCCTGTGACTTGCTGCTGCGAAGCATCTCATAATAGTAAGAGCTGACGCGGAGTTTGGGCAGGCCGTCGTCGTTTATCACGACGTGATATTCGCCGTCCGAAGTCTTTTCGACGTAAACATCCGGCGTGATGTACATCGGTCTTTCGTCGCAGTATTTCAGACCCGGTTTGGGGTTGAGCGAAGCAATGATGCGTGAGGCGCGGATGACGCGATCGACGGTCGTCCTCAGGTTGCGGGCGATTTGCTTGTAGTTCTTGCGTTCGAGAAGCGGAATGTGTTCGTTGATGATATCGTGGACGATCTGATTATCCGGATACAGGATTTCAGCCTGTGCCAGAAGGCATTCGCGCAAGTCGCGTGAACCGACGCCGGTGGGATCGAATTCCTGGATCGTTTCCTGTACGTACACGACAGAATCCAGATCGACATTGAATTTTTCTGCGATTTCTTCGAGCGTGATGCCGGTAAGATAGCCGTCGTCGTTGATATTGCCGATGATTTCCAGCGCGATGCGTTCCTGTGTTTCGTCAAACCGCGTCATGTGAACCTGCTTGATCAGGTATTCGACGAGCGTGGGCGGTGCCGTCAGCGTGGCTTCGTAGCTGGGCATCTCTTCGCCGATAAACCCCTCGTAATTGGAGTCCTGCATGCGCGTGTGGGTTTGATATTCGTTAAAGTATGTGTCCCAGTCGATGGTATCTGTTTTGGAGATGTTTTCATCGAGATTGCGGAGGCTGGACTGCAAATCGGCAGTGTCATTGGCGACAACAGGGGGATCTCCGTCCTCGAGGCGGCTGAACTCGGATTCCGAATCCGGAGCTTCTTCCAGAGCCGGGTTTTCCATCATTTCTTCCTGAATGGATGTGATCAGTTCCTGACGCGAAAGCTGGAGCAACTTGATCGCCTGCTGAAGCTGCTGCGTCATTCTGAGCTGCTGTTTCATCCCTAATTGCATCTGCATTTTCTGGCCCATGGTTTCCTCCTGGCTAGGCAACGGCATATTATTTGCATTTTTAATCGTTACATTCCACTAAAAATTTTTTATTTTTGCTATTCAGACCCTAACAGAGATTTTGAATGATGTGGTTTTATCGACTCCAGGCAGGAGTCAGGAAGTTTCGTATGGGAAACCCCTACGGGGTTAAAAACGTGTGTGTATGCCCTTGATCCCCCGGTAGGCGCTACGCGCCAACCGGGGGCTACAAAACTGGAAGCCCTAACGGGCTTCATTGTCTTACGACTTTGCGTACGCCATGCAGTATGCCAGAATAATAAGGATTCCCCGATAGGTACATAGCGCTAACCGTGGGCAGATCACGATCCCTTGAAAATCGTTCAAATCGTTGGAATTATTGGAGATGATGGATGGGTAGATGGTGGATCACGGTGAAATTAAAAAACTTGTTGGCATAGCAATTTCAAAGTAGGAATTATGTTCGGTGATTCATTCATCGCTAAAGAAGCAAAAAAATACGTCGAGGAGAGATATTATGAAACGCGCATTATTATTGAGTTTATTGTTGGGAGCCTGGCTTTGCGGGTGTACAGACGGCGCTGGATTGACTGAAAATGGCGGTTATTGCGTATTCAACGACGATTGCAAAAGCGGTTTCTGCGATGAGAACGATGTTTGCCGTGCCCGGGATGGTAGCGGCGGTACGATTGTAAATGGCCAGGCGTGCACGAAGAATGAAGAGTGCGTAAGCAACAACTGTTACGAAGGCAAGGTTTGCCGCACGCCGAACT
>JAZODZ010000600.1:0-5051 GCA_045597285.1 Myxococcota bacterium | reverse complement strand
ATGTTCTCAAATGCCAAAGTTTTCAATCATTCCATCAATAAATGGGGAGTTTATAATGTAACGAATATGAATAATATGTTTGAAGGTGCCACGTCATTCAATCAGCCGCTAGATGAGTGGAACCCATCGAGTGTCACACAGATGAACTCAATGTTCTCGGGTGCGACAGCGTTCGATCAGGATTTGAGTTCATGGCAATTAAGCGGTAAAACAGATTATGGCGTTGATGTAACAGATATATTTAAAGACACGAAATTAGCGAAAGAATCGAGCGATATCTATTGTAAGATATTCAATGCGTGGAAAAAATGGATTTCAACAGAAGTTACATGTGCCGATTTGGGTAAGGAGGATTGTAGTTGCGAGTAATTAAGAGTTTGATAATATGGTATCACAAGCACGCTGAAAGCGTGTAAAGAGTAGAGCTTCCGGGTTGTTCTGGTACGCTTTTGGCGTGCTTTAAGGCTACATCCAGTTTGGCAACTTCTTTTCAGATGACAGGAGTTAGGGATATGAAAAATGTAGGTTTATTTTTTATGGCTTTGATATGCATTTCGACGATGGGGTGCACAGTTGATGAAAGTTGTATTTATAATAAAGACGATAAAAATGCAAATTATATTTGCAAAAATGCAGATATTTCAAGGGTTTGTGAAGTAGATGGATTCTGGGCTGAAAAGGAAGAGGTTTGCAAGTATGGTTGTGATGAAGAGACAGGGAAATGTTCATGCTCAGACGAATGTGTGAATGAATGTAATGACGACGGTTCATGCAAACCGCTCGACGGGTGCAAGAATGGTATAAATGATAACGGGACGTGCCGATGTCCGGATGAATGCGATAAGGGATGCACCGAGGCAGGTGCATGTAAACAAAGAGATGATTGTACAAATGGCTATAATCCCGATGGTTCATGCCTATGTCCAAATGAATGCCAGAATGGATGCACCGAAGTCGGTGCATGTAAACAAAGAGCTGATTGTACAAATGGTTATAATCCCGATGGTACATGTGCGTGTCCTCAAAAATGCCAGAATGGCTGTGATGAAACCGGTAGCAAATGTATCTGTTCAGTGAGTTGTATAGACGGTTCAACATGCGATGAAACCATTGGCAAATGCAGATGCATTGAGCAATGTAAATTCGGTTGCGATGAGTACGGTTCATGTCTGGATGTCTGTGAGCATGTCAAGTGCGAAGGCAAAAATGAACAATGTCAGGCAATCGAAAAAGAAGATAAATACGAAGCGGTCTGCGTCGATCTGTGCAAAGACAAAGAATGCACGGGCAATACAATGTGCAAGATGGGTGAATGCGTGTTTTGGGACGAAAACAACAACCATTTGCACGATATGTATGAAACTGCGGTAAAACAGGGCGAGGATTGTCGTAAATATTCCGATTGCGATTCAGCGCCAAAACAAGGCGATGGGTTTTGCGACAGCTTTATCGGCTATAAATGCTCGACGAAATGCACCGATGATTCGCAATGCGTCGATGACGGCGAATATCACTATATTTGCCGCCCCGATGGCCGTTGTGCCCCGGATTCGTTTGTGACTGTTTGGGATATTCCTGCTGATAACAAGTTATTGCGCATACCCACGAGCACTGCGACGGCCTGCAATTTTGATATCGACTGGGGGGATGGTTCGAAATCAGAGAAATGTGTAAAAGAATCAAAAGATGATACGATAAAATGTAAAGACTTAGATAAGAATACATCGATAGACGATGGAAGTCTGCTGCATGCGTATCAAAAAATGGATTCTTATACGGTTAAAATTAAAGGTGTCTATGATAATTTTAGCTGGCCATATAATGTTTATGTTATCACTAATACTCATAAATACGAATACTCTGAGACAGACGATTCACCTTCAAAATTATATAAAATTGAAGCGTTTGGTCTTGTAGGCGTTAGTACGTATGCCTTTGCACATTCCAATTTAAAAGAAGTTTCAACGATAGACATACCAGATGCCTCAAAACTGTCTGATTTAAGTTTTGCGTTTTATCAATCGAAGTTTAATCTAAATATTGAGAATTGGGATATGTCGAATGTTACCGATATTCGTGCTATGTTCAAGGATACAGTCAATTTTAATCAGCCACTCGATCATTGGGATACGTCCAGTTTACAATGGATGGGAGCAAAGCCAGAAGATTATGCTTTCATTCCAGGGAATTATGCGGATAATGGTGCGTTTTCTGGAGCTAAAGCATTCAACCAGAATCTCGAACATTGGGATACCTCAAATGTAATTAGTATGACGTGTTTATTTTGCAACGCAGCATCTTTTAATGGCACACTAAACAGCTGGAATACATCCAATGTTAAATATCTATATGGCACATTCAGCGAAGCTTCTACATTTAATCAACCCCTTGACAATTGGGATACATCTAATGTGACTGACATGAGTAAAGTTTTCTCGAATGCCATGGAGTTTAATCAACCTATCGGCAGCTGGAAAACATCCAATGTGGAAAATATGGATTCTATGTTTAGAGGTGCAGAAGCTTTTAATCAACCGATTGGAAACTGGAACACATCCAAAGTGACAAATATGCGTTATATGTTTAATGGTGCAACATCATTCGATCAAGCTATTGGAAACTGGGATACTGGCTGGGTTGAAAATATGAGTTATATGTTCTCAAATGCCAAAGTTTTCAATCATTCCATCAATAAATGGGGAGTTTATAATGTAACGAATATGAATAATATGTTTGAAGGTGCCACGTCATTCAATCAGCCGCTAGATGAGTGGAACCCATCAAGTGTTACAACTATGAGCGAAATGTTCTCGGGTGCGACATCTTTTGATCAGGATTTGAGCTCATGGCAATTAAACGTTTTGACAGAATATGGAGTAGATGTATCAGATATATTCAAAAATACGAAATTAGCGAAAGAATCTGGCGATATCTATTGTAAGATATTCAATGCGTGGAAAAAATGGATTTCAACAGAAGTTACATGTGCCGGTATGGGCAAGGAGGATTGTAGCTGCGAGTGAACAGGGATTGCGAAATGAGTTATGTTATATTTGCTCACGTCACCACTCGGTGGCGCAAACTGATATGAATGGAGCGACAGAATGAAGCGTTTCAACGTCACGGGCACATGTTACCCCTATAAACACTACATGGTCGATATTAGCGAGCGACTGAAAATTATTGCACAAATGGTCGAACGCGGCGACTATTTCTGCATCAATGCAGGGCGACAATACGGAAAGACGACGACGCTTAACGCCGCTGAGTGTGTCCTATCGAAAGACTATCTCGTCTTGCCCATCAGCTTTGAGGGTATGTCCCCAAGCCAGTTCGAATCAATCGAGAGCCTTGACTACGCATTCCTGGAAAAAATACAAACTGGCATCGATTGTGGAATCATTGACGATATACCCGAGTCAATCGCAAATCTGTTACAGTTGACACTGGATGAAGCAAAAAACAATAGAATGATTAGAACCAATGTACTCAATGCCCTCATCACAAAGGTCTGTGCATTGTCTCCCCAAAAAGTCGTTCTGATTATCGACGAAGTCGATCAGGCAAGCAATTATCCGGCTTTCATCGAATTCCTCGGCATTCTCCGAAAAAAGTTTCTCGTCCGCGAAAAAGCACTTACCTTTCAATCCGTCATTCTGGCCGGCGTTTACGATATTAAAAATCTCAAATTAAAAATACGCCCGGAATCTGATCATCAGTATAACAGCCCGTGGAATATCGCAACCCAGTTCGATGTCGATATGTCTTTGCCTGCCGATGGTATAGAAGGCATGATCGCAGAATATAAAAGTGATCATGCGGGAATTCCGGAAATCGACTGCATGGACGCGCACCAAATGGCGCAATTATTATTCGATTACACTTCGGGATATCCATTTTTGGTTTCGCGAATCTGCCAGATTCTCGATGAAAAGAAACTGCAATGGAATAAAACCGGCATTCTTAATGCCTTAAAAGTATTATATATTGAAAACAACACACTTTTTGACGATATCATTAAAAAGCTGAATGATTTTCCAGAACTGGAAAATGTGTTACAGAGCATATTATATCAAGGGGAATCATTCACCTTTAATCCAGACAACATCGTATTCAATCTTGCAAGAATGTTTGGGTATATCCGGCCAAATGCCAAAGGGAAAGCATCTATTGCCAATCGAATTTTCGAAACTCGACTATATAATTATTTTAGTTCAAAAGAGGAATCGTCATCATTATTTTCGGCTGGTTCCATCGACAAAAATCAATTTATCAAAGACGGCCAGATCGACATGGATCACCTGCTGTCGCGGTTTGCTACACACTTTAACGACATATATGGCAAGAACGACGATGCTTTTGTCGAAAAAACGGGACGAAAGTTATTTTTGCTCTATCTAAAACCGATCATCAACGGTATTGGAAATTATTATATCGAAGCACAGACCCGCGATGAAACGCGAACTGATGTGATCATCGATTATTTAGGACATCAATATATTATAGAACTCAAGATATGGCGCGGGAATGCGTACAACGAACGAGGCGAGGCGCAGATCGCGGGGTATCTGGACTATTTCCACGCGAAAAAAGGCTATCTGGTCAGTTTTTGTTTTAATAAAAACAAGAATCCGGGCACGAAGATGATACAGGTGAGTGACAAGACAGTCGTCGAATGCGTGGTGTAACAAGGCACCATTGCTGATTTGTAGTTTCTATGCGCCTGTGAACGCAAAGCACGGCGCCGTATGCCGCAGGAATACGCGGTTCAGTGATATAATTGATTTCTGAGGACGTGTCGAAAAGTGTTTAAACTTTGTTGAGACCTTCTCGGATTAGTTTCGTGATTGCCCTGATAATCAGGGCAATCGTGATATTGCTATCGCAATCGTGAAGTTGTCCTGATTCGCGTTTCAAATCTAAACACAATTTGAAACCCCCTCCTGTTTTGCCTAAGGAAGGGACAATTGCTGTAAATGATGCAAATAATAGAAGCCCGTAGGGCTTCACGTTTAGTAGCCCCCGGTTGGCGCGTAAGCGCCTACCGGGGG
>JAZODZ010000599.1:0-5058 GCA_045597285.1 Myxococcota bacterium | reverse complement strand
TGGCTAAGGAAGGGACAATTGCTGTAAATGATGCAAATAATAGAAGCCCGTAGGGCTTCACGTTTAGTAGCCCCCGGTTGGCGCGTAAGCGCCTACCGGGGGATCGGGGAATGTTCCCAAGATATGAACCCCGTAGGGGTTCAACAAAACGTATTGCCTCCCTACGGGGTTCTGTTTTGGGGGATTCCGTTAATCCCCCGGCGTTGCCGGGGGCCACAACAATTAAAGCTGAATTACTACCCTGCCTGGAGTGAGACCGGTATGAACGTTTTTGAAAAACCAGTGAGTCAGGATAGAGATATCTACTTCGCAGCAACAGCGCCCTGGAAAAAGTCCGCCGGGCAATCGAATGGCTGGAATGATTCGGCAACGAACAACTTCGGTTCGCATGGGACCGAAGCCATTGCCTCGGCGGTTCGGCTAAAACTTGATGTTTGTCAATTATTGGGAAGCACACTCACAGCATTGGGAGTGATCGGCATATTGGGTGGCATGGTTGTTCTTGCTACATGCTGTTCCGGGCGACATAGTCATAGACCAGCCCACCCTGTCATTGCCAATTCATTCGTGCTGACTATTTTGACTGGTATCGGGATTATCGTCGTAGCGATAATCATTGAATGTATCGCAACATCCCTAATGAAAAAAAGGCAGGAAATATTTAAAAGAGAAATCGTACAAAAACGCCTGGAACATGATTGTGAGATTTTAGATTATTTTTATACTGATGTTTCGAAAGAAGAAGGATATGCCGTTCAATTATTGCAAAAGTTGTTTATTCGGGATAATTCCTGGAAAGAACTCAAGTTTAATGATTATATCGTCGGTAAATATCATTCTGCTCCATTTATTTTCTTTGATTGTACATTGAATAAAACCATTAAAGATAAAGGTGATAAGAATCATACTTGCACACATTTCAAAGGGCAGATTCTTATATTCAAAATGAAACATGCGGTTGATTTCGGCTGTCAGTTTTATATCGATTCTGCAGGGATAAATGTTGCCCCGAATTATTCAAATTTTTCTGCATTTGAAGATTTGCTGACTGGAAAAAAGAATCTGAAAGAACAGATTGAGTTAGATTCAGATGAGATGAGAAATAATGTAGTAGAAGTTAAGCAAAAAAAATATGAGGTTGTAGGAGGTAATTTAAATGATGTGGATAGAGTATTGGAGGCAAGGAATTATCTGACCTCCAAACTCTCTCAGTTGAATGAAGTCAATCGGAATGCGCAGTGCAATGTCGGCTGGATTATATCCGGTTGTTACCTCGTCGTCATCCTCGAGAATACGTTTGATCCCTTTGAATTTAGCTTTTCGGATCTCTTTCGGTCGAATAAAAAGGTTGTCACTCGCGTGGATAAGCAAGCACAATGGCTGACCTCGATCATGGAACCACATCTTCGAGCCGGTTTGATTTAGGCTGAATAGTTACCATTGAATAGGTATCGCCATGAATTTGGGAAAAGAAACTGAATATCTGGAGTTTAAGCGAAGCCTTTCTGAGACCAAAGAAGGCCTATGCTCAATTTCCGCCATGCTGAACAAGCATCACAAAGGGACGCTCTACTTTGGCGTAAAGGACAATGGCGATGTCATTGGACAGGATATAGGAAAAGACACGCTGAATAAGCTGTCGCGCGATATTTCTGAATTCATCAAACCCGCAGTGTATTACGAGGTTGAACAGAAAAATACCCGCGAAGGTATGAGTTTTATCGAGGTTATCTTCCATGGAGACCACGTGCCTTACAGCGCTTATGGCAGATATTATCTACGTTTTCATGACGAAGACAGACAGATGGATAATGATACTTTGCGGAAATACTATTTAGATCAGCGAAATGATTATTCCAAATGGGAAAAAGAAAATTCTGGTGTTTCTATTGATAAAGTAGATGCCTCACTATTAGAAAAATATATTGAAAAAGCCAAACAAAAGAAACGCATTAGTATTGAGAATGACAATCCCCGTGCGTTGCTCGGAAAATTGGGGTTGCTTTATGACGAAAAATATCTGAACAACGCGGGTAATGTATTATTTTCGATAACTGGTCCAGTCCAGCTGAAATTGGCAATCTTTGCTGGAGAAACTCGGCTGACTGTTCTGAATTTGGATGTTTTTTCGGGAAATATCTTTGAATGTATCGACAAGGGAATGGATTATTATTCGTCTAATATCAATTGGCGAGCAGAGTTTAATGGAGGCATCCATCGCATTGAAAAACCAGAAATTCCCTTGGTGGCAGTTCGTGAAATTTTGCTGAATGCTTTCTGTCATGGAGATTACAACTCCAATACAGATTTTGAACTGGTCATTTATCGCAACCGAATTTCTATCTACTCACCAGGACATTTCCCCAAACCCTATACGCCTGAAATGTTTGTACAGAAAGGCCTGCCCCCCATTCCCTTCAACGCAGTGATCAATAATACGCTTTATCGCAGTGGAGCAATTGAACAATTCTCAACTGGCTTCGAGCGCGTCTTTGAAGCATGCGATGCAGAACATATCCGCTATGAATATGAAGAAACGCCAAACGGATTTCGATTTACGTTCTACAGACCAGATTTCACAAAGCCTGAATCTCTGCAGAGCTCGGGTGTTACTTTGGACGGCTCAGGTGATACTTTGGAGAGCTCGGGTGATACTTTGGGCGGGGTTAATGAACGCACAGAGGTTTCACAAAGACTTCATAAAGACTTCACAAAGGAGCAGTGTGATAGCTCGGGTGTGACTTTGGAGAGCCCAGGTGTGACTTTGGAGAGTTCGGATGATACTTTGGGCGGGGTTAATGAACGCACAGAAGTTTCACAAAGACTTCACAAAGACTTCACAATAATTTGTCGCCTTCTGCTCAAAAAACATTTGAGCTGATTAAGCAAAATCCCCAAATCACTTCAGCGCAATTGGCAACAGAATTAAACCTTACTTCGAGAAGTATTCTCGCACATATCAAAAAGCTGAAAGATGTTGGTTATATTGTTAGAGTAGGTGGTAAGACACATGGTTACTGGAAAATCCTGGACAGGAACTCGACATGATGACCAAAATAGCAAAACGCCATTCTACATCGAGAATGGCGGATGATGCAGTTCATTGTGTCGACGCCGTCGACCAAATTGCTAGCCCCATAGTGTAACTATTCAGCCCCTATTGGCTTTTTTTAGTCCATAATACTAGCAAACTCAGGCAATAGGCAGTAGGCAATAGTTCGTTAATCGATGATAGGTTCTGAATTTCAGGGATTAGTCCAATTCATGGATTGCTGTATATTCCTAATATTAAATGCATGCGAGTAACGCAAACAATTCTGGGTAGATCAAGGACATCTACACAAGACATAACACAGCCGACACGATGTCGGCTGCCGCACGTCGCCCCATGGACGGGGCGGCCGGGCGGTGAAAAAGCGTGCGGGGTGCAGGGGCGTTCACAATCGAACGCCCCTGCCGCGCGCCGCGTAGGCGAAAACAAAATATTGAGGCAGGTAAAATCGTCAGGGGGCTGAATAGTTACCCCATTGTTGCGAGTTTCAGCTCAACGTGGCTCTTTCCTGTTTCCCGCCCCTCATTCCTGTGATAAACTCGCACGGTTTTTTGGTTTAACAACCGTTCACACACTCGCATAATATTAGATGAAACTGGAGGATTTATGAATTTAATTCACACATTTATGGGGGGGGGGAATATAATTCACAAACACTCCGAATAACGAATTGCCCGAGCGCGTCCGACGTTCACCACCTTCTCCCGATTGAGGAGGTGGCGAGATGAGCAACAAGAAGCTGATCGAAGTCGCATTGCCGCTCGAAGCCATAAACGCTGCTGCAAAGCGCGAAAAATCCATCCGCCACGGTCATCCATCGACGCTCCACCTTTGGTGGGCTCGCCGGCCGCTCGCTGCCGCTCGCGCCGTGATCTGGGCTTCGCTCGTCGACGATCCCTCGTCGCATCCCGAGCAATTCCCGACCGAAGATGCGCAGGCCAAAGAACGCGATCGATTGTTCAAAATCCTCGAAGCGCTCGTCGTCTGGGAAAACTCGAACGACGAAAACGTATTGAACGCCGCCCGCGATGAAATCCGCAAATCCGTCGGTGACGATCTCCCCGAATTCCTCGATCCCTTTGCCGGCGGCGGTGCCATCCCCCTCGAAGCCCAGCGCCTCGGTCTCAAAGCCCATGCCCACGATTTGAACCCCGTCGCCGTCATGATCAACAAGACGATGATCGAAATCCCGCCGATGTTCGCGGGCATGCCACCCGTCAATCCTAGGTCACGCAGAAATTTGTTTGATACCTCTGTGACTACGTGTAAAGTAGAAAGTAACGATGAAAATGAGTCGTTAGAATTTAGGATTCAGAATTTAGAATTTAGTAGAGGTTACAATGAGTCTTCATTACCGAGAGCTGAAAGTCTGGCAAAAAGCAATGGAAATGACAGTAGAGATATACCGTCTAGTTCCAGCTCTTCCCAAAGAGGAGACTTATGGAATGAGGTCACAGATAACAAGAGCCGCTGTATCAATTCCATCCAACATTGCCGAGGGATGGACAAGGGAATCAAACAGGGAAAAGAAACAATTTCTTTCAATTGCTCAAGGCTCTCTTGCAGAAATGGAAACACAACTGACTCTTTGCGAACAGATAGGGTGGTTTCAGGCACAACACACAGAAAAAGTTCGAGTTTTAATGACAGAAGTCAGCAAAATGCTCAGTTCTCTGAGAAACAAGTTTCGGGACAGCTAGGATTTAGGATTCAGAATTTAGAATTTAGTCATGCTGACACCAAACTAAATCCTAACCAACTAAATCCTAAATCCTCTAATGGTTTAGCTGAGGACGTTCAATATTACGGTAACTGGCTCAAAGAGGAAGCCTTCAAACGCATTGGTCATCTCTATCCAAAAGTGAAGATACCGTCCCCCAACTCCAATGGCCAGGAAGCCACCGTCATCGCCTGGATATGGGCCCGCACCGTCAAATGTCCCAATCCCGCCTGTGGATGCCAGATGCCGTTAGTCCGTAGCTGGGAACTTTCCAAAAAGAAAGGCA
>JAZODZ010000598.1:0-4537 GCA_045597285.1 Myxococcota bacterium | reverse complement strand
GTTCACGGGGCGATGCATAATGAGTCGGCCTGGGCGTCTCGCGTGAGCAAACCGTTGTCGATTTTTATGAAGAAACGTAAGAAATAATGTGGGGCGGCATACGGGCCCGCAACGTGGCGTCTTGAAGCGTGAATAGTTACTTATTTGGGGAGAAAACATGGCATTTCGCATTGTTCAGTCGTTAAAGAAATTTTATGGGGAAGTGTCTTGTGACCTTGAGAACTGGCTGAAACTGCATGGATTTGATTCATCCAAGGGGAAATTGCAGGAAGCCGTGGACGAAAATGGCGAGCCGTTAGTCATTGCGGCAGTCGCAGAAACGGATGACCAGGTTTTAGCGGCACTTTTGGGACGTGGATGCGATGCGAACTGCCGCAGTTCGAAGGGAATTCCTGCGATTAGCCGAGCCTTGATGACGAAGAATCTTCCCGTGGTGAAGACATTGGTAAAGAATGGCGCGGATGTGAACTCGATGGATACGCAGGGGCGGACACCGTTGTTTTATGCGGCTGGGATGGAAGCAATAGACTTGCTGATCGATGCCGGTTCGCTGATCAAGGTCTGTGATTGCGATGGGAAATTACCTGTTTTGAAGAATGAGCAAAACTATCTTCTCATCAACGATGCTATCAAAGACGGGAATATGGCGAGGTTTAATCGGCTATTAACGATAGGTTGTGAACTGAATTATTCCGATGCGAATAACGAGTTGCCGATTCAGCAGGCCATTCGATATGGTATTGGTCAAACGACGATGCTGAAGAGATTGGTCGAGGAGGGGGCAAAGATCAATATCTGTAATTACAATGGGGATTCCGTACTGGAGCGGTGTTTGGGCGATCGGGATATTTTGGAATATATGCTCAGCAAACATGCGGATGTGAATTATCGAAATGGCCATGGCAGATCCATTCTTGAAATCGCATTTCATACGAATAGTTTGGAATCATCCAATTATCCTACGGTCATAAATAATGAGATATTTGGGTTGTTATTGAAGCATGGTGCAGATCCCAATACGATAACGGAGAAAGGCGTTTCATTAGTTTATCGAACAATTTGCGTGGTGGATTTTCAGCGGCTGGAAATGTTGATAAAAGCCGGGGCGAATGTCGAAGAATTGGATAAGAAAGAGCATTTGCTCAGTCAGGCATTTTTGCAAAACTTCCGATATGCCGTGGAAGCGCTTGTGAATGCCGGCGTGGACTGCAAATGGGTAGATGATAAGGGGATGAGCGCCATAGGTTATGCGTATAAGTATCATTATCACAAATCTTATGAATTATTGATTTCGCATGGCGCGGATGTCAATTTTGTGTTTCCGGATAACGGGGAAACGATATTAAGCCGGGCGATCAGGGATGGGCAGCTTTCACTTGCCCGTCTTTTGCTGGAACATGGGGCGGATGCGAATGCATACGATGCGCAGAAGTTCAACAGTCCTCTGAAATATGGTGTTCTTTCAGGGGATGTAGAATTGGTGAGACGGCTTTTGGATGCCGGAGCGAAGGTCGATGGTGATCCTATGCTGGGATATCAACTGACTGAGAGCGCGGCAATGAGAAATGACGTGCGTATGCTCAATTTCCTGAAGGAAAGAGGTGTACCAGTGTCATTGGAAGTATTGGAATGGCTGGAACTTCCAACGAGGGACAAGTATAGAAGACGAGGCGATCGCGAAATATATCAGGTGTTATTCAGGGCAGTGACGAGGAATGATATCGAGTATATTCGAAAATATATTAAAGAAAATAAAATTAATATCAACAATATTCCCAGGAATGAAGATCCGTTGCTATACGTAGCGATGACGAAATACAATGCCGCGATGGTTCGGTTTCTGATTGATAATGGAGCGGATGTGAATGCGCGGTCAATGTCTGGCAATCCGATGGTATTTTTGCCCGTGAATGCGGGCAATACGGAACTTCTGGAGCTGTTTGTGAAAGCGGGTGCGGATGTGAATGTGACCGACAGAATAAAGAATCCGATTCTTTATACGGCGATTCAGAACCGGAATATTTCGATTATTCAGATGCTTTTGGATGCCGGTGCGGATCCGAATGCGAAGACCCCCGTGGGGAGGACGATGGTTCAGGTTGCGGATGCGACGATGGACAAGCGGATTATTTCGATGCTGAATCATGCGAAGGAACGATTGTGCGCTTTGATGGATGAAAAACCGCCAGTTAGCGTCATTTCGACTGATGAAAAGCCGACGGTTAACGAAATCATTTTGACGGATGAGAAACCGACGGTTAGCGAAATCATTTCGATGTTGGAGAAGGGGGAGTAACGGTTCAGACCTCACCCGCCGCTACGCGGCACCCTCTCCCAATGGGAGAGGGAAATGGGTTCGCTTACGCTCACCCGTACACTGCATAAGAATTGTTCACTTTTTAGTATCTCAAGCCACATTCATGGACTGGACTGTACTCTGAAATTCAGACTTATCATTAGTTGATGAGCTATTGCCTACAGCCTATTGCCTAATTGCAGTATGAATACGGAATAAAAACGCCATTAGGGGCTGAATAGTTACGATATGGGGGGATAGGTAATTAGTGAAAGTGAAAGTGAAAGTGAATAGACAGAGACGGGGGTTTGGCGGTAAACTGTGTTGCCTTTTGGCGTGATACAATTGTGTACTTTTTGAGACTTTGGAGAAAACATCAGATGACGAAGATATCGAAATTTGCTCTTGCTACGGCTCTGATCACGTTGTTTGCAGTTGGTTGTACGAAGAAAGATGCGCCGACGGATAAGCCTGCTGAACCAGCTCCTGCGGTGAATGGTGCTGAGGGAACGGTTGTTGCGGATGGGACGGTTGCAGGGGAAGGAACGATTCCTCAGACGGAAGTTCCGAAACTTGAAGATTTTATTTGCAATCCGTTGGTCTTGAAGATCGAGACAGTGGAACCGAATGTCGATGTTTATTTTCGGGCGCTGTGGCCGGATGAATTGGTGCTGTCGAAGATATTGTTGCCCGAGAATGCCAAGAGCGCGATCGATTGCGATGGGGACGGAACGTATGACACGGCGGAATACAAATGCCATTTTGCGGAAGCAGGTGAGCATAAGGTCTCGATAAAGGGTGAGAATATATCGCTTCAGCTCTGTGCCGATAACTGTGTGAGAACGGATGACGGGTATTCGTGTGACAACCATCTTCCGTATGCGGTGAAGTCGATCGAAAGCTGGGGATCCGTGAAATGGTCATCGATGGCGTATTTTGCGGCCGGTTGCCAGAATATGGTTCTGAACGCGAAAGATGTCCCCGATTTGAGCGCGGTGGAATCGATGTCGTATATGTTTGCGTATAACGGCTTGATGGATACGAATATCGAGAACTGGGATGTTTCGCACGTGACGGATATGAACGGACTTTTCCTGGATGCCTACGCCTTCAATCATCCGCTGGATAAATGGGATGTGTCGAAAGTGACCGAGATGCACGATATGTTTTATGGCGCGGCGGCATTTAATCAGCCTCTGGCTTCGTGGAATGTGTCGAATGTAACGAATATGGCGGGCATGTTTGAGGGCGCAACGGCCTTTAATCAGGATATATCTGGGTGGAACGTTTCGAATGTGACGCTCATGGATGATATGTTTTATTCGGCATCAGTGTTCAACCAGGATATTTCTGGGTGGGACGTTTCGAATGTCGAGGACATGAGCGGCATGTTTGAGAAAGCGACGGCTTTCAATCAGCCGATAGGGAAATGGAATGTCGCGAAAGTGACGAAAATGACGGATATGTTCCGTGGTGCGACGTCGTTTAATCAGCCGCTCGAAGATTGGAATGTGTCGAACGTGACGGATATGGCGGGTATGTTCGATCATGCGCTTGCGTTCAATCAGCCGCTAGGCAAGTGGGATGTATCGAAGGTCGAGTATTTCCAGGAAATGTTCAAGAAAGCGACAGCTTATAATCAGTCGCTGAAAGACTGGAAAGCCGACAGTGCTATCAACAACATCGGATTTTCTGAAGATGCCGAGGCGTTTGTAGCGGATAACCTTCCCGTGTGGCCGGAACGGCATAAGAGCGAAGCCGATGGCGAGACGGCTCCGGCGGAAGCGGCGGCCAGTGGAGAGGCTGCGGCGGCCGAATAGGACAAAAATTTACACAATTTCAGTAATGTGATAAGATAACGAAGTTCTGCGAACATAATGCAGATCTCATCTCGTTGCTCTATCGAAGGAGAAGAATTATGGAGCCCAAAAAAGTCGGTTTTGTTGACGCGATTAAGCTGTATTTTGCCAATTATGCGAATTTTAGTGGCAGATCGCGCCGTAGCGAGTATTGGTGGGTTGCTCTCTTTAATTTCATCGTACAGATTGTGACCTATTATCCTGGTTATGGCATGATGCAGTCAGCTACGCTGCAAGGACAGGAAGTGCCGGGTATTGCAATGGCATTATTAGGTATTTATTGCCTTTTTGGACTTGCAACATTCATCCCTGCGCTGACACTGATGTGGCGTCGTCTCCATGATATCGGCCGCAGCGGCGGCACATCTGGAAAAGGGAGCGC
>JAZODZ010000597.1:0-2828 GCA_045597285.1 Myxococcota bacterium | reverse complement strand
TGTGGCAATTAAGGAGAATGTTATGAGAGCACCATTAAAAGAGTACGAAGCCGTTCAGGAAGCCGCAATGAAGTTTGTAAAAAGCGTCGCCGAGGGCAACAGCAAATATGCGCGTGAGCTGTTTATCGATGAGGCCGTGCTGTTCGGTTATCTGGATAACAAGCTCGAACACGGCTCTATCGAACAGTTTTATCATAATGTCGATACCATCCCCGGCGGCGATCATTTTAAGGCTCGCGTCGATGTCATTGCACTCGAAGAAACACTCGCTGTCGTCCGCGTGCTCGAAGAAGGCTGGGGAAACCGCATCGATTTTACCGATTATCTGCTGCTGCTCAAGATGAATGGCGAATGGAAATGCGTTGCAAAGGCATATAACCAGAATTCCAATACGATTCAGAGATAATAAGGAGAATCATCATGAATAAAATTAATTTGCCGCAGGCTTCCAAACTCACCTCCCCAAATCCTGTTACATTGGTTTGCACCAAAAAAGCCGATGGCACGACTAACCTCGCCACGGTTTCGTGGTGGACCTATCTGTCATTTAATCCGGGAATGATTGGATTTGCCATGATGAAACCCTCATACAGCGGCGAAATGACGCGCAAAAATAAGAAAGTCATTCTGACGATTCCGGGTGAGGCGCTTGCCAAAGAAGTCATGGGATGCGGCACCGCAACAGGACGAACGACCGACAAAGCCACAAAGTTGGGCATAGAACTCCAGCATATATCCGACAGCGATATTCAGATTCCCGTTCACACTCGCGCTGCGATTCTGTGTACACTCAAGGAATTTGTAGAAGTCGGTGATCATTACCTTTATATATGCAGCGTTGACGAAGTCTATGGCAACGAAGCAGAAGTCGCAGTTTTTGCATGGAATGGATACGCTGAAATTCGCCCTGCAAAATAAATTCAGAAAGGCTATTCTATTTCGAAGAAAATTCAGATTGGTGTCGAAAATTTCTTGACATAGATCGAACTCTAAGTGTTAGTAATTCGTCGGGATCACGCACTGTGCATGTTCCCGGGAATGGAGCTTATATGAAAAAATGGTTGATGATTTTTGCTGTGGTGCTTGGCGCTGCACTATTTTTCTGTCTGGCTTCTTGTGCGACGCGCACACCGACCGATAACAAGCCAGAGACGACCGTAAAAGGCGAAAGCAAGGTGCTGGTGGCCTATATGACGTGGTCTGGGCATCTGCGAACGCTGTCGGAATGGGTTGCCGACGAAACCGGCGGCGAGTTGTTCAGAATTCTGGTCAAAGATGAATATCCAAAAGAATATTCCGATACGACGGATCGCGCCAAGGAAGAGCTCGAAAAAGGCATCAGACCTGAGTTATCTACACATATTCCTGCCGAAGCGATTAAGAATTATGATATTATATATATCGGATTTCCCGTGTGGTGGTACGATGTACCGATGGCCGTATGGACGTTTGCCGAAGAATATGATTTCAGCGGCAAAACGATAGTCCCCTTCTTTTCGCATCAGGGTTCATCGGATGGTGCCAACAGTATGAATACCATCAAAAAGCTGTTCCCCAAATCTACAGTTATCGAAAAACCGCTTTCCATTCGTGGTACAAAAGCGGCAGATTCCGAACAGGAAGTGCGGGATTGGGTAAAGTCCAACGGTCATAGCAAAAATAAATAATTTTTTTGGAGGGGGCAAGCCCCCTGCGCCGCTATTTGCTGAGAGACGTGCTGACCTCACGTCTCTATCAGCAAATACGCGCCTCTGCGCCCGTCTATCGCTCTGCGATACGCCGGGCGCGATTTTGCATCGCGCGGTATCCATAAAAATTCAACCTAAAACATTGACACATTGAAATATGTGAATATAATGTGATTCAGTCCGGTTGAACACCACATGATGTCAACCTCGGTCATAATCGAAGGAGAGAAAGATATGGGATACCTTGAGGACGCAAGAAAAATCAAAGCTTTGGCAGATGAAAATCGATTGGCCATTATGCGCATTCTTCAGAACGGGGAACGCTGCGCATGTGTTCTGCTCGAAGAGTTGAACGTGTCGCAACCCACATTATCCCATCACATGCGGATTGTATGCGACAGTGGTTTAGTTAATGCCAGAAAAGAGGGCAAATGGATGTACTACTCCATTTCCAAAGAAGGCGCTGAATCTTTTATGAAGATGATCGACTTCTATATCAATCATGACGTACCGACTCACCCGGTTAAACATCCATGTGAATGCAAACTGGGGTGTTAATCAAATATCTGTTTGTGTATAAAATCAAGCATCGTGCATGATGATATACATCAAAATCAACCATCATAAATAGGAGCAGATTAAATGAGTAACCATGAAGAAAAAGTCCATGAGATGGTCAAGGAATATTATTCTGAAATTACAAACAAAAAAGGCGGTGAACTGGCTTCTTCGGTCTGCAGCTGTGCATCGCACTGCGTCCCAGACCATATCAAAGCCATTGCAGTAGAACTCCCAGATGATATTGTTGCTAGATATTATGGATGTGGTTCGCCGATTCCGGATCAGATTGAGGGATGCACTATACTTGATCTTGGTTGTGGTACCGGAAGGGATGTCTACGTAATATCCAAACTCGTCGGCAAAAATGGTCGCGTCATCGGCATTGATATGAACGACGATCAGCTTGCCATTGCAGAAAAATATAAAACCGAAATGTCTCAAAAATGGGGATACAGCAATGTCGAGTTCCGAAAAGGATATATCGAAGACCTCAAATCTGCAGGCATCGAAGATAAAACAATCGATGTCGTCATATCCAATTGTGTCATCAATCTATCTCCGGACAAACACAGCGTTTTC
>JAZODZ010000596.1:0-1800 GCA_045597285.1 Myxococcota bacterium | reverse complement strand
CGTCCGTGGCATTATCGAGATCTGTATATTCGCGCTCAATGCCGAGTTTTTTGAGTTCGGATAATGATATACTTTTGAGTTCGATCAGAAAAGCCCGATTGCGATACCTGATTGCAATATCCAGCCGGCCTGAACCATATTCTATATTTGATTCAATATATCGGTTGGCTGCACCCAAAAGTCCGAGCATCAGTCCGTGATAAAACGTCTCCTTGCTGTCAAAATAGCTCATGCACTGCAAAGCACATGTGATTTGCGTTTTCGCAGTTTCAATATCACCATGCCAGAAAGCATCACTCATCGTCAACGGATCGAACAATGCATTTTGTTCCGAGAACCAACGCGCAATTTGTATCGCAAAGACTTCCTTAACCTCGCGGTTCGGGATGGCCAGCTCACACGCCCAGGTGTCGCCGGGAAGATCCTCATACTCAACTGGTTTAAGATACCCGCTGAATGTCAACAAGCTCCACGCATATCTGGAATCTGCCCGCAAGTCTTTCCACGTCAGAAACTCACTTACGGCGGCCCTGACTGTTTGCCCGCGCAATAGATCGAGACACTTTCGCCGAATATCGCTGTTTTGATGAATTACATCGGCAATAATATCGTTGCCGCTCGTATTAAGCCAGTATGTTCGATAAGGATAATCGTCTTCATCAAGCAACGCCCGCGTACACATGATCACGCTCCATGGATTATGCGCATGTCGACCGCAGAAATTATATCCGTCGTAATTGTATTCAAACATCGGATAACAGTCATCGAGATCGAAATAGTGCAGCATTTCCTGCACTTCCGCCGGTTCGAACCCAAAGAACTCGCGATTCCCCTCGCTCATGATCGTATGGCTTTCGACGTTATTGAGCCCCGATAGGCTCGATTCCTTCGACACGCGCAGACATCCCGTCAGGACGCCGCGTTCGAGATACGGGTTTGTCTTGAGCGCGCTCGACATGAACGTTCGCAAAAACGTGAGCATATCGTCGTAATAACCGCGCAAAAACGCCGACTGCAGCGGCACATCGTATTCGTCGATGAGAATAATCGATTTACGGCCTGTCGCCTGATAATAAATATTTGACAAGCATTTAATAGCATTGGCAACTTCTTCTTCGGCTGCCGTTCCTTGTTTAAGCCGACTCAGAATCGGCACAATATCCTGATCGACGGCCGGATGATGCAATGCCCACGATGCCTCCTGAACCATTTGTGAAACGCTTTGGCGAATCGTGCCAAGAGCTGCTTTATAGCTAGGCTGGATCACGTCCTTGAGCGTGATCCAGATGACGGGAAACGCACCGAGTTGCGCCATAGCCTCGTCATCCTGCGACACCTTGAGTTTCTCGAAATAATGGCGGTTATCGACGGGCTTTCCGTCGCGGTCGAGGCGGTATTCGAAAAATGCCTTGAGCATCGATATCATCGTCGATTTGCCGAACCGGCGCGGGCGCGTGAAGAGGACAACCTGTTTCGATCGCGATAAAATCCATGGAATCACATCGGTTTTGTCGACGTAATAGCCATGTTCATCCATAATCTTAGTAAAAAAGTCGGTTCCTGCGATGGGGTATTTGCGTTTTTCGGTCATATCCGTCACTCCTGTGATCAAGTGAGACGCAAACTTATTATAGCAGGAAATATAGGTCATAGCGAGGGATGAATGTGGCGCGGGCTATCGGCGCATGCGCCGTTACGCCGCGCGGCGCCGCTATCGTGATGCGCGTGGGGCGTAACTATTCAGCCCTCCCCGGGGACGTGGGCGACTCGCCAAGACGGATCGTAGCCATGTCGTTCTGT
>JAZODZ010000595.1:0-6144 GCA_045597285.1 Myxococcota bacterium | reverse complement strand
CAAAGTCGTGAGACCACGAAGCCCGTAGGGCTTCACGTTTTGTAGCCCCCGGTTGGCGCGTAGCGCCTACCGGGGGATCGAGGGCATCTAGACACATTTTTAACCCCGTAGGGGTTTCCCATTTTATCCCAGGCGTTGCCGGGGGCAGGGGAGTGAGGCCAGAAGGTTCAAAAAAAAAGAGCCGCATAAGCGGCTCTTTTTTCATAAAACATCGAACTATTCTGCATCGCCTTCCGAGGTTGTCTCGGTGGTTGTTGAAGTGCTACTGCTACTTGCTACAACGCCTTCTTTTTCTTTCGGCAGGCAATAATAAGCGGCTGTACCTTTGATCCATTCACGGCAGGAAGCGCCTTCGGGGCACTCGCCTTTACCCTTGCAATCATAGCCTTCCGGACATGACTCACAATATTTAGGATCCGATGTACATTCTGCAGCAGTAGGAATGCAACGATGCGTACAGAAAGGATCTGAACTCTGATAAATACCGCAAATCAAGGAATCGCAATCGAAAACGTAATCTGCTGCACAGGTAGCTGTTTTGGAATTGCCCATTGGTGAGCAGGCCACTTTATGAGCCTTCGTATTCGGAATCGAACAGGGCCCGTATTCTTCTGGAGAGCAAGCCGCCAGACAAAGAGCAGAAACGAAGCAAATGGCAAGGCTGCGTAGTAAATTCTTTTTTGACATTATCAAGCTCCAATATCCGGATAAACGACACGCTACACGCGCAACGTCCAACCATTTTATCCCAATGTTTGAATTTGTGCAAGAATAAATTATGAACACTAGAAGAGTGATTTGAATTTGAATTCCGTACGGCCAAGACGAACCGTATCGTTATCGATCAAATCCGTTTTCGTGCAACGCTTCTGGTTCACAAACGTACCGTTCATCGAATCGAGGTCGGTCACCTGGAAGTTACCATTTTCGTGGCGAATCGTGCAGTGTTTTGCCGACAAAAATGGATCCGTGATGACGATATCGCAGTCTGCTGCCGTGCCAATGATATTTTTACCGTCGTAAATTCGAAAATCTTCGCCTCTGTGGTTGCCGTTCTGTGCCACGATCCAACCGACAACTGTACGTTTTTGCTCGATATTCAAAGCATTGACGTCGATTGCCATCGTTTTTTCACCGCCATCTATCGGCTGAGGCGTACCAACGGGGCCATGCGGTGCTGCAGGACCGGCCTGTCCGACCGGAGTCCCACAATACGGACACATATCCCAGTCTGCCTGTAATTCAGACTGACAACTCAAACATACGATTGATAGCGCCTGCTGGCGTTTATTGCGTTTTCCCTTACCCATCTTTGCCGATCCCTGTTGTCTGGCTGCCGCATTTCCTGCCGCCGCCCTTCCACCAGAATTACCACCGCCGCCTCCAGCTCCACCGCCGCCGCCGCGAGCCTGACCGCCGCCACCGCCGCCGCCACTGTTTCCGCCGCCGCCACCGCCGCCAACTTTCCCAGATGCAGCCGCATTGCGCTGATTCTTCAATTCATCAGCAGATTTATCCTTCTTCTTGTTCATGCCGGTAAGATTGTCTGTCGCATGATAGGCTTTCTTGTCCAAGTCAGCCATCGCCTTCATCGCCTTACCCTGAACTTTACCAACTGTATTTTGACGCACCTTCGCTATCGCACGATCCTTGTATCGGTTCGCGGATGAACGAAACATCGATGTAAACATTCGTGAAAAGAAATCCATTGCCCACCTCAGAAAGCACATCTCACATTAATGCTTTGCGCCGTATTTTATTCTATCATAACACTCGCCCTCAAACAAGTTTGTCATGTATTTCATTTGATGTGTATCGTTGCCAATCAGGTATAGCGAGCCGTAGAGACGCGCAGTCCGCACGTCTCCAGGCGAGCAAGCGCCGCGTATCGGCAACGACGATAGCGGCGCACACGCACGGCGTATCGCGCCGATAGCCGTGCCCCACAAAAAAAGAAATCACGATGCGGACGGACGCGAACACGTGCGCGACAAAACCATCAAAACCGTCCCAATCGTGATCATCACGAGGCCGATCCCCTGCGATGTCGACAGAATCGTCGAATGCCCCGGCACCACGTTAAACAGCGCGTTAATCCCGTCATAAGTCCGCTCGAAATAATACCCACGCTCGCTATCGTCGCGCATGATCTCGACGACAAACCTCAGGACGCCGTACGCGACAAACCACACGCCGACCATCATCCCCGGCCGGACTTTTTTCGCGATCATCAGCCACAAAACGCCATAAATCAACAGCTCACCAACGGACTCATAGACTTGCGTGGCGTGAAGCAGCGGCGTCTTGCCCGACAGCATCATCGCATCGTGATATTCCGGATTCTGGACGAGCTCGGCGAATGCAAACGAATCCGCGCCATAGCGCACGCCAATCGTGCCCGTCGTAATCGCGCCCCAGCAGCATCCCGCA
Source organism: Myxococcota bacterium (assembly GCA_045597285.1). Lineage (GTDB taxonomy): Bacteria > Myxococcota_A > Bradymonadia > UBA4248 > UBA4248 > UBA4248. Next base: position 3,714 of record JAZODZ010000595.1, on the reverse strand, counting down.
GCCAGGCAGCCGAGCCGCCCGAACGCGTGCGTGATTGCAAGCGCCCCCGCCAGTGCGTCGAGATGCGCAAACACTGCCGCCGGCACGCCGCGCCGATGACGACGGATAAAATACACCGCCACCACGAACATCCCCGCAATGACTCCCCCATAAAACGTCAGGCCACCCTCGCCAAAATTCAGCACGCGCAAGCAATCCGCGCTTTGCAAGCCCTCGATTTCGGGCGCAAAACACGCGTTGTAATAATGCTGCCAGTCGACGATGACATGTGCCGCACGCGCACCCAAAAATCCCAGCACGGTGAGCCAGATGCAGAGCTTCGCGATGTCAATCCCGTTCAGGTCGCGGCGTTCCGCCATCTTCATCGCCGTCAGAATCCCCAGCACGACGCCGACAAGAATGCAGAACGCATAGCTGTGCACGACGAGCGGCTTCTCGAACATGAGCATGTACGCCGGATTGAACGTCGCAATGAACTGCCGCCCGCTCCAAATCAGGATGGCGAGCACAATCAGCCCCTGAATGATGCCCTCCGCCTTGCGCCCCTTGCGGATGATGAGAATCGAGCTCACGCACCCCCATATCATCAGTGCGGACAAAATCCCCCACAGAATGCGCTCAAACAATACGCCGTGAAGCGTTACGCCAAATATTTCGAGAAGATCGGGATACATCGTGTTTCAACTAATCGTAATAAACGCCAAAAACGCCCTTCTATTCTCGCAAAGTTGGCGAAACACATAAAGAAAAATCGTGGGGGCGCGGCCTATGCGCCTGCGGCGCATACGGCGCGCGGGCGCGGCTATCGGGCGATACGCCGCGCCTTCAAATTATTGAAGCGTGATGCGGACATAACCGTTGCCGACATGCCCCGTCTCGGTGCTGCCAAGAGGAGCGGGCATTGAGGCGTTACCGATAATCGAGTTGGAACTGGTACCCGTGTGATAGCTGCCGCCGCCGCCGCCGCCACAGTTTTGTATCGGTGTCGAGCTGTAAGTGCCGCCCTGGCCGCCCGAGTAACCGCCACCGCCGCCACCTCGGACATAGCCGCTGGTGTTGTTATTCCAGCCACCACCACCGCCGCCAAAGCCGCCATTGCCAGGAGGCGTGCTAATATAATTAGTGCCGCTTCCTGTACCACCGGCACCGCCATTGATGAAGGCTCTGCCACCTAAAGCACCGCCCCCTGAATCCCCATTGCTGAGAAGTCCACCGCCGCCGGGGGCCGGCCCATTGGTATTGCCGTTTTTACCGCCGCTGCCGGACGTGCCGCCGCCATTGTCAGAATAGGTGCTGCCGCCATTCTGCAACGATTGGCCGTAGTTATTGTCATGTGGAATGTTATGATTGTTGGCTTCGACAGTCGGTCCACCTGCGCCGCCGCCGCCGCCAGCAATGCAAATCGGCTCGTTATCGTCATAGGTAATGAAGGATCCGCCACCGCCCGCACCAAGACCGCCGCGCTGGCCTACCAGGATCTTGAGCGTTCTTGCGGTTTCAAGCGAGATATAGGACACTGAATAAGCACCGGTATAGCCAATCACAGGACCGACATCGCCGCCCTGAGCCCCCCAGGTTTCAAGCTTATATGTGCCCACAGGCAAAGAAACGGTCTCGATGTTGCCCGTATATTCAAAATTCTGAACCCTCGGAATTTTGTAGAGTGCCAACGCAATATGCTTGCTCTCGATCCCCGAATACATCACGTCTCCGGATGCGGTGGCCCAAATATTCTCAACGGAATAGGTTGAACTCACATTGTTCAGATTCACGTTGACCGTGACGTTTTGCGGTGTACTCCAATTGGATTTCGTGAATGTCACCGTGGGAGGATCAAAAGTGACGATGTCGCTATGTTCGGCCATGGGCGTCAGCGTGACATCCGTGAGCGGTTCCGCGCCGAGGCTGAGCGTTGCTATCGTTATCGTACTTGCCGGGTCAATCGTCGTCGGATTAACCGCCAATGCCACGGTGGCCGATTCGTTGTCGATGATCGTGAAGTTTGCCGACTGATCCTTGATGTCATTGAAGTGCGGATCGCTCGAAGAACCGGCAAACATGACATAAGCCGTCTGCTGGCCGTCCGCCACGTTGTCATCGACGACTATGACGGTCACAGTTTGAGGCGTCTTCCAATTGTCTTTGGTAAATGTCAGCGTCGAATCGCTCGTCACGGCCAGTTCTGTCGCATCGGACGAAGACACGGTCACGGTGACATCTTTATCCGGCTGCGCCGTGAGCGCCACAGTCATGCTCGCCGTTGCACTGCTGTTCTCGGCGTAAGAACCAGGCGTCGAGGTCACAATAAATCCGGCTTCATCGTCATCCAATGTCGTAAACTCCACATCCTTCGATAACCCTGCAAAATGCGTATCTTCTGAGGTCAGCTTCAACGTCACGTTCGATTTGATGCTGCCATCGATGATGTCGTCATCGACAGACGAGACTTTCAGGTCTTGCAGCACATTCCAGTTGTCCGGCGCGATCGTGATCGACGTCTTGTCGGTCTTGATTTCGGTGTCATCGCCAATCGCGATATCAACCTTCACATCCGCAGTGGGCTTGGATGTGAGCGACAGCAAAAGCGTCACAGCATCCTCGCTGCCCTCTTTGACGATGGGCGAATCACTCGTCGAGACGACGAGTTCCGCCGTATCGATGTCTTTCACCGTGCCGGTGTAATCTGCTTTAAAGTTGTAATCCGAATCCTCTGAAGTCGTGGTAAATGTCAATTTGACAGGCTGATCGCCGTCTATGATATGGTCCGCGACGCCGATAAGCTGAACTTCAGTGCCCTTGTTCCAATCGTCAATCTTCACCGTGAACTCGGCGACATCGAATTCGGCTTCAGTGGCGTCATCGGCTGCCAACGCGATTTTGACATCCTTCTTCGGCTTGGTATTGAGTTTGATGGTCAGCGGATATTGCTGTCCTTCGTTGAGTTCAAAGCCTTCGTTGGCAAGGTTCATCGAGATGCCCGCCTTGTCGTTGTCGACGTTTGTCACCTTGATGGGCTGAGCCTGAACTCCCTGATAGGCTTCATCTTCCGATTCGGAAGGCTCAAAATAGACGGTATAATTCACATTGCCGTCGTGTTCTTCATCATCCACGCCTGTGACTGTCACCGTCTGCGGTTTGTTCCAGTTGTCTTTTGTAAACGTCAAACTCGTCGGCGAAACCGTGCCTTCGGTCTCTTTGGAAGAATGTATTTTTAGCGAGACATCGTCGGATGGGAGCGAGGTGAGCGTGACGGTAAAGGTAGCCGGATCGGCCGTCTGGTCCTCATACGTCATCAGCGAAGTCTCAGAAAACGCAAAGCCCGGCTTGGTCATATCGAGGTTCGTGAGGACGACGGATTCGGTCACAAGCGCGTCAAAATCCTTGTCTTCAGACGCCGTCGTGACTTTGATCGTGTAAGTCTGGTCGCCGTCGATCAAGAAATCGTCGACGCCCGTCACTTTGATCGTCTGTTCGAGCTGCCAGTTGTCGGCATTAAAGACGATCTTATCGCACGATACCTCGACTTCCTTATTTTGGCTTGTCGTAAGGATTTCGCAGCTGACGCGCACGTCGTTGCCCGGCGCATTGTTGAGATGCAGGGCGAGCGAAAGACTTTTGCCTTTTTCGTCCGTCGTCTTGTCTTCGGGCACGTCAAGGCTAATTGCGGGCGCCGCGATATAAACGCAGTTGCCTTCTGCGTTGCAGGTTTTGCCT
>JAZODZ010000594.1:0-3613 GCA_045597285.1 Myxococcota bacterium | reverse complement strand
TCCTGTCCCGAGGGCAAACGCTGCGCGTATGCCCCCGGTAACCTAGATAGCGCCCCTTTGGGGCGCTGGCGGTAGCGCCGCGATCATCCCTCGCCATTCCACTAATTCCTGTTATAATGCGCTCCGCGCCTTACGCGCGTTTTGTCTTGGAGCGACAGAAATGACGGAAAAACGAAAATACCCTATCGCGGGAACTGATTTTTTTACGCAGATTATGGATGACGACGGCTATTACATCGATAAGACGGATGTAATACCGTGGATCCTTGCTCGAAAGAAACGTGTAATTCTCTTCACGCGTCCGCGACGCTTTGGCAAATCGACGATGATTTCGATGCTCAAGGCGTTCTTCGAGTATCGGATCGATCGCGATGGAAAGACCGTCGACAACCGGCACTATTTTGAAAATCTCAAGGTGTCGCAGGATGCGGAAGCCATGGCGCTGCTTGGAGCCTATCCCGTCATCTGGATCACGCTCAAGGATGTGATACAGCATAGTTTTAAAGAAGCCCTTGGCGCGTTGGTCAGCAAAGTCTGTGTGATGGTCGAGTTGTGCGACTGGGCTTGGAAAAATTCAGGTTTTGTCCTTGACGAAAAACGCCAGAGGCTCATCGATAATATTGTTGGACGTGAAGCTACGGAAGCAGAACTGGCAAATGCCATCGCGCTTTTGTCGGGCATCCTTCACGACGTTACCAACCGCAATGTGATCATTCTCATCGACGAATACGACGTTCCGTTGCAGTCGGCATTTTTACACGGCTATTACGACGAAATGCTCACGTTTTTGCGGACGTTCATGTCGAGTGCACTCAAGACGAATCCGTATCTCGAACGCGGCGTGATTACAGGATGCCTGCGCGTGTCGAAAGAATCCAGCCTTTCGGGACTCAACAACGTCGAGAGCCATACGATTATGAGCAAAGGCAAACGTGAATTCTTCGGGTTCGAGCCTGCGGAAGTGCGGGAAATGTTGCATTACTTCGACCTCGACGATCATTATCCGATGCTGGAATATAACTACGACGGCTATGATTTCTGCGGTCGCCATGCGCACAACCCGTGGAGCGTGATCATGTGCGTGCGTGCGCTGCTCGAGGGGGACGATTTGCCCTATCGAACATACTGGCTCAACACGAGCGGTAACGATATAATTGCCGATGTGATTCATCAAAACGACGATATCCGGAGAAAGTGTTTGGATCTTTTGCGAGGGCAGACCGTCAGAGCCGCTGTCAGTGAGTATCTGACGTGGAAAGATTTGCGGGCGGATTCCAGATATGCGTGGAGTTTGCTGACGTTCAGCGGATATCTCAAGCCTGTTGAGTATGAAGAACTTCCCGGTGACACATGGGCATGCGAACTGGCCATACCAAACAGGGAAGTTAAGGAAGTCTTTGCCATTCAAATTGGCCGCTGGTTTTCGGATAAAAATGCATTGTTTGATCCGTTGACGATGAGTGATGCATTTTGGCATGGTGATATTGCCATTGCCAAAACACAAATCGCCTGTGCGTTGCAGTGCATGAGCTACTTCGACAGCAAAGAGTCGTTCTATCACGGCATGATGCTTGGACTTTTGGGGGCGGCCAATCGATATATCGAATCCAATATCGAGTATGGTTCGGGACGTCTGGACATCGCGATTTGGTATAGGAACAGGGCTTTTGTGATAGAACTCAAATCTGTGACCGAATCAGAACTCAAAAAACTCAATATCACGCGTGAATATCAAGAACTCGACGCGGCTACGGATGACGAGAAATCGCGCATTTGCGCACGGCTGGCTGTTCTCGCAGATGAGGCACTGCAACAGATCGATGACAAACAATATATCGAGGGTTTTATAAAACGCCATCCCGACGTGAAGACCGTGCGTTGCTATGGAATCGCATTTTGTAGAAGATGGGTTGATGTGGTGATGAAGGGGTAGGGAATCTGGGGCGCGGGCTATTTGTGGTAGAGATGCGGTGCCATCACCAGTAATCCCCATTTAATCTCTTGACTCGCTATTAAAGGCGAGCGATAGAGTGTTTACGGTGCTTAAATCTGAATTTAACACCGATTTGCCTGAGCGTCTCCGCGAAAAGGAGGATAAGATGTGTAATTACAGCGATTTTGTCTGGAATCGAGGACAAAGAGAAGGCATAAAGAAAGGCTCTGTTTAACGAGTGTGGATACGGCAGAAATGTGGGATTGACAGTGCAGGCAGGTGTAAGAAAAGTGGGTGAGGAGGGGTGGGAGCCCCAAAACGCACCCCAGAATAGACATACTAGAATTTAAAAAGAATAGCAGTGTGGGCTGCTATGTAGAAGACAATTTTAAGGTGTGTATCCTTTAGGTTCAATCTTACCATTATTACATACTACATAACAATAATCTTTTGATGTAGTTGACTGTGACCTGGCACTATGGTCTACCACATATTCATTATAACAGTCTGTTATAGCTTTCCTTATGTAATCTATTAGTTGAGGAACATTATTGCAATATTTACTTATAATTTTATTATAAAGCAACTTAGTTCAGTTTCTTCTTGTGATTTATCGCTTGGGAGAGTCTCAGAATTAACCCCATTAGGTAAATAGACGCGCTCTTTAATTCTGTCTGGTACATTCGGGGATGGAGTATCTGTTATCTCAATGTATTTATGTGTTGTACTCTTATCAATTAAACGTGTTAAAAAAGTTATTGTTACTCCTTCAAAAGGAGGGTGTGTTTGAGGAGGTATAAGTAGATCAACGCTTCTATACTAGGTTGTGACATCTCATTAACTTTGTGCTGAATATCTACTCTTCGCAATTTAACCATAACAAAATTCCTCATTGCTGTTAAAATGGAAAAATGATTGCAGGCAAAACCTACTACCTGTGCTCCTTTAGATAGAAGGAATATGAGAAATGTCAAGTTAAAATTTGGCTCTGTTTAACCAACGTGGATATGGCATTTTTTATCTCACCCGCCCCTCTGCGGCATCCTCTCCAGTTTGGCTAAGGAATGGACATTTTCTAACTCAGTCATTCAAAGAAGCCCAGAGGGCTTCAATATTTGTAGCCCCCGGTTGACGCGTAGCGGCTACCGGGGGGAACAAAGCGTTCCCCCTTGCCGCCTGCTATGCCTTGCCTCGCATACGCGGGCGGTCGTGTGTGTGAACGCCGATAGGCGTTCCATGTATGTAGCCCCCGGTCGGAGCCGTAGGCGACTACCGGGGGATCAAAGCGTTCCCCATTTTTTTCCCAACTTTTTGCCAGCCCAAAGGGCTGGCAAAAAGTTGGGCATGGAGGAGATGAATATTCGTTTAACCCCCGGTAGCTAACGCAACCGGGGGCTACAAATGTGAAAGCCCTACGGGCTTTTGACTATGGCTGAACTGATACAAAACAAGCCGGGCGTATTGGCGAGCCAATAGCCCGGCTAATGCGCCGCGTATCGGCCAAAGGCCGATAGCGGCGCCGCCGTAAAGACGATGAATGGTTTTATTCAGGCAAAAGCGAGATACGCGCGTAGCCGTCGCCCGTATGTCCTGTTTCGGTGCTGCCGGCAGGGGCAGGCATGTATGCGTTACCGGGAATGGTCTGTGGCGAGGTGAGTTCGGCTTTGATGTAGGCAGAGC
>JAZODZ010000593.1:0-7769 GCA_045597285.1 Myxococcota bacterium | reverse complement strand
ACAATAAGAACATTTTGAAACAAAAAAAAAGCCGCTTGCGCGGCTTTTTCGGGGAATAAAATCGATCATTCGATCTTTACGCGGATGCACTTGCTTTGGTTTCTTTCCCGAGTTGTGGCATTTCTGAAACATCGGCGGTCGAATTTGTGGCGTTTTTTGCTGATTCTTTTTCAGCGTGTTCTGATTCAGCATTAAACACGACGCTTTCGGGCTTTTGCTCAAGTTCCTTCTTGAACTTCGGCAGACGCATTTTGTGGCCGATCACGGCGATTTCGGCGGGAATCAGGATGATCGACACGAGGAGCGCAGCGGCTATCGTCGTGATCGTCAAGACACCGACGCGGCGGATCGGGTCGAAATCCGAGAGAAGCAACACGGCAAGCCCGGTGCAGAGCATGAAATTCGATTGCAGAATCGCACGTCCGGAACTCGTCATGGCAGTGCGAAGCGCCTCGGGAACAGTCCGTTCCCCGCGATATTCCTGACGGAAACGCGTGATGATATGGATCGAGTTGTCGACGGCAAGGCCAATACTGATCGTGAAAACGAGAACAGACGTCGTATTCAGGTTGTATCCGTATATCGGCAGAAAGGCGAGTGTCATGCTGATTGGAATCAGGTTGGGCAGAATGGCCACACTGCCCGACCAGAACGATCTAAAGGCGATGAACAGCAACCCAAAGATGATGATGAAAGCCGTGAGCAGGGATGTGAACAAATCGGTCATGAAGTGCTCGAGACCGAGTGTCGAGTTATATCCAATGCCCGTGAGGCGGTATTCGACGACGGATCCGGCATAGGTTTCATCCGCAATTTTGCGAATTTGCGCGATCGTCTTCTTCGAGTTTTCGAACCCGTTGTCGGGGATGCGGAGACTGATATGGACGTTGTTGCCGTCTTCAGTGACGTAGCTGTTGTACTGTTCTGGTTGGAAACGACGAATCCCAAAAAGCACGCCGCTCACTTGCGCCTGCGAGGGAAGTTCGCCATCGAATTTGACGCCGCCTTCGGCCAGCATGCTACAGATCGAAACCGTACTCAGAACGCCGTCGAGTTCCCCGAGCTTTTTCTGTAATCCGCACAAAGCACTGAGGTTTTCCGGGCTTCGGAAATAATTGTTTTCTTTGGTCCAGATATCGATCTCGACGGGAAGCATGCCGCCGAGCTCTTTCTCGATCAACGTGTTGGTCAGCGTGATCGGATGGTCTTCCTCGAAAACATCATTGACTTTGCTGTCGAATCGAATCTGCGTGGCAACGGCCAGACAGGCAATGAGGAATGCAATACCAACAGCAATGACGACTTTGTGATGCCTGACGGTGAAATCCGTCGTCTTGCCAAGGAATTTTTCAAGAATGCCATCGCGGGGTTCGTCAGATGACATGGCTTTTTTCGGCTCGAGGTTGATGAGCGAGAGGGACTGTGGCATGAGGAATATGATGGCCACATAGATGAGCATGACAGCGAGCGCGGTGATGCCGCCAAACCCGTTCAGAATCTTCGTTTTGGCGACCAAAAGGGAACCGAACCCGATGCTCGTCGTGGCCGTCGTCAAGAGTGTCGCGAGTGCCACGCGATACACGCCATCGGTAATTGACTTCGATTTGTCCTTGCCCTTGCGGCGCTCATCGAGAATGCGCATGATGATGTAAATGCCATTCGTGACGCCGATGACCATGATGAGAAGCGGGAGCGTGTTGTTGATCATCGTGACCGGCATATCGTTGAGTACCATGATGGCGATAGCCCACACGATGACGCATCCGATGCTTATCAGAGGCATGATGGCCTGCCAGAACGAACGGAACAGGACGCACAGCGCGATGATATAGAGTAACCCGACAATAGGCCACAGCAGGAGCTGCTCGCGCTTCATCGTGTCGACCGTGATCGATCGGATATAAGGCAATCCGCCGTAATCGATCTTATAATCGCCGTTGTTGTCGTTTTTCTGCCAGGCTTTGATGATTTCATCGGCCTTTTCGTAGACCGTATAAAACTGCTCGGGATTGACGTATTCCGCATCCAGAGACAGCATGATCAAGGCGTGTTTGCCGTCATCGGAAATGAGATTGCCCTTGAGCAAGGCCGAATTTTCAAGGCGAGCTCTGACTTTTTCGACGGATTCTGTCGTGACGTCGCCTTCGGGAACGATGGGATCGAGCTTTCCTTTAAGCAATGCGCCTGCGCCTGCGGAGTCGTTGTCCGGAACCATGGCGAGGCTGTAGGATGAAGATACGCCTGGAATCGTGCCGACTTCGATCGTCAAATCGCGAAGATCTTTGAGGGATTCCGGCTCGATCAGCGAGTTTTCGCTCGAGAACACGAGCAGAAAGATGTTCGGGTTTGTTTGGAATTTTTCATTGAACGCATTCTGATAATCGATTTCTTCCTGGCTGAACTCGAGCATGGCCTCGGGGCTGAAGTCAAACCGGAGTTTGGGAAGCTGGGTTGCCGACAGAATTGTTATGAGTAGGAAAAGTCCAAGAACAAACCAGCGTTTGGAGAGATTTAACTGTATTAGTTTTTTAAAACTCATAGCTGATCTGGTGAAAACGTATTTGTCATTGATTTGTCACGGCTATATCGTCGCAAAAATGAAAAACTGTGAGCAACGTTATTGTCTGATTTTTATTCAAAAATACGCACAGTGCCAGATTCAGTCTATGCCTAAACCACCGCAATCACTCTAATATATTGCGTTACTTCGCCGGTTTCGTTGCCATCGTCATCCGTCAGTTTGAATCCATTGACGCGCTTGAGTTCAAATCGGGAGAAATAACGCGACATCATCTGGGTCAGTTCTTCTTCCGATTGTCGATACCGAACCCAGTCGTCAAAGAATGTGATCTTTTTTTCGCAGCCGCCAGGACAGTCTTCGCCATAGCGTTCAAAGCAACCGAGGAAAAGCCCATTTGGCCGAAGAATGCGCCGAAATTCCGACACCGTCTGCTCGATGTTCTCGATGTATTCCAGACAGCCCAACGCCACGACGGCGTCAAAACGAGCATCGGGAAACGGCAGCAGATCGCTCAAATCGTGGTTCAGATAGGGGATATTTTCCGAGCGTTCGACGGCCTGAAAACACATTTCACTCGATATATCCAGACCATAGGGTTCGGCTCCCTGGGATTGAAACCACCGCGTGCATTCACCGGTACCGCATCCGGCATCGAGAATTGCCATGCCGTGCATGTCGCGGTCTTTAAACGCCTCTTTGATATGAACGAACGGATCCCAGGCGAGTTCCACGCGGATCGATTCATATTCTTCGGCAAGTCCATCAAACAATGATTCCGGGCTTTCGGGCATATTGCGTTCCTTATTCGATCTCTTCAAAATCAAAAAAGCCCCCGAAATTCGGGGGCTTCAAGACTTAAGCTGTTGCCAGCTCGATATTATTTCAGTTTGTCAGCGGTAACTTCGAAGGAGATAACACCCTTGTTGGTATCATCAGCAATGCTTTCACCGATGACTTTCCAACCGTCTTTATCATTGACGGAAACCTGGACCTTGATTTTTTCAGCCTGAGCAGTCTGGCTGCCGCCATCAGAGGTATTCTGAAGCGAGCATTTACCAACTTCGAGGACGTCGATGGTGTCACCGGCTTCGATCTTTTCGCTCATCTCAACGATGATGTAACCACCCTGGCCACCGAGGGAAACGAACGGCTTAATGGTGTGATCACTGTCGGTGTAATAGGTGCATTTGCCGTCATGAGCAGCTTTACCACCCGTAGCATAAGCCGTGAAGGAGTCGGGCGCACCAATAGCTTTGCTAGGATTCCATGCACCAACATTGCCTTTTTCTTCTGCCATCGTCTGGGTCAAACCGTCACCACGCAGATAGCCTTTGAGACCAACGGCATACGTCGTGGCTTTACCAGTTTTCACGAGGGCGATTGCGTCGATGTCAGCGCCTGGATCGTCGAGGGAGCAAAGGCCATTCGCATCAACCGTACCGCCGTTGCAGGCTTTTTCAGACATATCGTCGACGCGGACATATTTGAACTGCGGTTCAACATTAGTTGAAACTTCGCATTTGTGGGTGTCAAGATTGCAGGTGTAACCCTGTTCGCAACCGGTGTCATCCGTGCATTCACTGACTTCTGCTTTAATGCAGAGAGCGGTTTCACCATCTGTATTCGCTTTGATAACCTGTTCGGCACTGCAGGGATTGGCTTTGGCAACGCAATAACCGGAAGCATCATCGCAAACGGGGAAGGTGCTGGGATATTTAGCTTTGCAGTTGACTTTGCAAGACGAGCAGAAGCCCTGTTTTTCATCAGCAGGATCGATGAAGCAATTTTCTGCTTTGCCGAATTCGTTGGTGTCGCAGGTTTCTTTGCAATATTCTTTGTTGTCAACGGGATTGTACTGTGTCGATGTGCTGGCTTCGCAAACACCTTTTGTAACATTGCAAACATAACCACCGATGGCATCACAATCCAGGTTGCTTGTGCAGGCATCACCGTCACCGCCGCTACCGCAACCAGCGAAACCGATACCAGCGAGTGCAAGAACAGAAAGAACAGTTAAAGTTTTTTTCATGAGAAATCCTCCAGAGAGTCGAATTAAATGGCTTCAAATTCAGTGAAGCACTTAGAAATACTTACAAATCGCTTAGTGGCTTTTCGCAATTTCGAAAGCCGGGCGGGTTTTTAGCAAACGTTATGCCGTTTGTAAATAAGCAAGGAAAATCATTTTTTTCCCCGGTATTTACTCACTGCGATTGCCATTCAACCACATATACATACTTTGTCAAATTCCTGCCCTCGGATCTCGGTGACAGGAAACAAGGCAACATTGGATAATCATTACTCCAAATTTTCCACTCGCGATTCAATGGCGCTTATTCTTCTACACGATTGTAATGGGTAATTGCGACATCCTTGTCACAGCCGCCTAACTCTCGATCAAAATAATATTGAGGTATCGCGCTAAAAGTGCCGCTATTACTTGAGAATATCGCCGAGCCGAGCCGAAAGTTCGGAACATGTCGATGCCGAAGGCGTATCTTTCAAATCCGATTCACAGACCGACACGAGCTTCATGACGGCCGCATCGTATTCGGTCATCGTCGTATTAAACACATCGACGTCCCCCTGTCGGTTCAATCGAATCGCAGCCTCTCTCGCCCGGCGGAAAAACTGATAGGCAACCTTCACAGGTTCGAGGTACCAGTCATAAATCACCCGGACTTCCTCGATCTTTTTCGCCTCCGTCAGAACCGCCTTGCACGTCGATTCATATTTGTCAGAAGCCTGAAAAAACATCTCCCCCGAAGCCGTCAGAACTTTTATGCCGTCATAAAGTTGCGATAAATAGGCTTCTTCAGTCAGGTTTTCGTCTGTTAAAAGCGTCGAAAGATTGTCGGCCTGCTTGACTGCCGATTCCACACCCGATTTCAGCATCACACACGATTCGACAGAGCTGAATGACTGCGCATAACTGACAGACGGTACAAAAATTAAACATAGTGCTGCGAAAACGCTGCGAATTTTCATTTATAATGACCTTGTTTCTGTGTTTTCGAGATGTTTCCTCGAGATGAAACGGTTCTGCGTATGGATATAAAAAAACGGGAACTCGTCCCGTTTGTATAAAACTACTTCAAATGAATGTTGCCGTCAATCATTTAAAAAAGCACGTAGGGCTTTCGGCGAGTAGCTCCCGGTGGCGCGTAGTGCCCACTGGGGTAGCCACGGGAGTGAGGTCATTCGGTGAGCATGAGCGAACCAAACTCCCCTCGCCCAATGGGAGAGGGGGGCCGCGATAGCGGCCGGGGTGAGGCCATTCGGTGAGCGTGAGCGAACCAAACTCCCCTCGCCCAATGGGAGAGGGGAGGCCGCGATAGCGGCCGGGTTGAGGCCATTCGGCAATTAATAACCGTTGATCATGACGACGCGTGTATCGATCTGGACTTCGTGCGATGAATCCATGATGATGCCGGTGCAGTATTTGTCGCGGGCATCGATAACCAGGACTTCGCCAATCTTGCGAAGCGGCAGGTCGTCAGTCGTGTATTCGCGATCCTCGTATTCTTCGAGTTCATCTTTTTTGGGCCAGTTCGGGGTTTGTGGCTTATGACCGAGGATCCAGCTGTGCTCATTTTCGCGCTCGATTTCGCCGTCGCGCATATCGCGATCGTCATCATCTTCGTCATACGATTTGTCTTTTTCGGTCGCGTACTGGGTATGCGTCTGAGAACCCTGTTCCAGCAAATCGAGGCCTTCGCGCTGCTCAAACACGATCCAGCGGTTGCCCGCCACGACGCCATCTTCTGTTCCTCGGTTGATGATGACAAACTGGTTCTCGCCAAGCTCGTTTGTCAGATCGAGGGTATCGAGGATGCGGCCTTCCTGGCTCTTCGTGTTCTTTACATTCTTCACGCCGAAAATAAGGTCGTTATTGGGGATAATCATATCGCCGCGTTCGATTTCGCGGCTGGCCTGAATAATCCTCGCTGTCGAGAGGGAGTCATCGTTGACATCGATGAGCTCAAGGGCACCGAGACGGATGAGTTTGTATGCCATGGGATCGCCATCGTCATTGAGGACGGGCTTGGACTGCTTGAAAACGGTAAACCTCTGGCCCACGGAGACTTTTTTGCGCATTTCCGTGTCAATCCAGTCGACCTGGACTTCGTCGCCAGTGGCAAGCAGGTGTTTTTCATGCGGGGAGAAAAGGACGTGACCGCGTGTATCCGGCAACTCGGAAACGTAATATCCCGGAACGATGATAGCACCGCGTGCATTCATTTTGGCGATAAAGCCGAGATCAAAGGGATCGGGACCGGCATCTGGAACGGTGGTCATCTGCGCGGCTTCCTGTGTGCAAGGCTCAATGCAAACGACGTCGCCGGGATAAATCCAGTGCGGATTCGTAATCTGCGGGTTGTATGACCAGAGTTGAGGCCACATCATCGGATCAGACAGATAGGTGCCGCTCAGATCCCAGAGCGTGTCGCCTTCCACGACATCGTGGGTCTTCGATACCTGTCCCGGAGCACGGGCGACGTTGATGGATTTGGGACGCATCGATGCCGTGCTGCGGCCGTTGACGCTGCCGATGCGCTCGGAATAACCGCCGCCGGAAGATGCTGCTGCACTTGCGCCGCCGCCCCCGGAAGAACCCGCGGTATCCTGTGCCATGGCACCTGTCGATGCCAGCATGATCGTGACTGCTGATAAAACTGTGAGGATTTTTCTTTGGAACATCTGGATTCTCCGTAACCGCTTCGCGGATCAATTTTATGTTACTGTGCAGAACTCATCGCTTCGTATTTTTCTTTACCCGTCCTGGCCGCTTCCGTACCCGGAAATGCTTCCATCAGGTATCTGAGCATTTCTCTTGCTGAATCGATTTTGCCTAGTTTCTGATATGTGAGTGAGACTTTCAACAAGGCGTCCGGGACTTTGTTCGCTTTGGGATATTCCTGGACAATCCGGTGAAAATAACCCGCCGCTTCGTGATAAAGCCCTTCGCCATAAAAACATTCCCCAATCCAGTAGAGCGCGTTGTCGACATAGGATTCATCGGGCTTCGTGGCGAGAAATGTTTCAAATTTTGCGCGTGCATCTGCAAAATTTCCCTGCCGATAGAGATCGATGCCTTCCTGGTATAACGTCATTGGGGACGCCGGGGCAATATTTGAGGGTGAACCGTTCTGGATGTCGCCTGGCGAGGGCAGCTTTTCATCCGTCACGTTGTCGTATGGCTTGAGCATTCGATTGGTTCCCCCGGCCACACTCGTCGGAGTTGTCGAAC
>JAZODZ010000592.1:0-3796 GCA_045597285.1 Myxococcota bacterium | reverse complement strand
AATCCTAAATCCTAAATCCTAAATCCTATAACCCCGTGTATGCACATGTAGTTGCATATACGATATTGCTCCAAAAATCCCGAAAAATAAGGGAATAATCGATGCATAAATGCGTTTTTTGCAGGTTTACACTTTTGCAATTATGGAATAAAAACGCCCAAAGCTCGGCACTGTATTCCGCCGGGCAAAGTGTGCAGGCCAAAACCTGGGGAGTAAGATGGTAACGACAAAAAAACTGATGGGTCTATGGGCCGTCATGGCGCTGGCCGGAAGCCTGGCGTCATGTACAACGGAGGTTGAGACTGACAACATCGATTTTACCAGCGGTGTCAGGCTGACTGTCATTCACACCGGTGACATTCACAGCCGTCTTTTGCCGTATGATATGGATCTGATGGCCACCGACGAACGCATTGGTATGACGCAGGCAAATGAGCCGTTCGGCGGTATCGCCAGAGCCGCGACTGTAGTCAAAAACATCCGCGCTTCGGCTCAGCACAGCGTCCATGTCGACAGCGGTGACGTTTTTCAGGGCGCTCCAATCTTTAACGAATTCAACGGTGAAGTCGAAATCTATGCCCTGAATTATCTCGGCATGGATGCTTTCATCATCGGCAATCACGAATTCGACCACGGCGTCGCAAATCTCTACGACAAGCTTTCCAAGGCGCAGTTCACGATCCTTGCGGCAAACTATCAGTGGAAACCGTCGCAAGGTAATGAATTCCTGCCGCTTAAAGATGTCGCGAGACCTTATGCGGTTATCAATGCCGACGGCGTCAAGGTCGCGGTCATTGGTATGGCAAACTTCTCGAGTATGTCGAGCAGTACTTACGGCGACAACAGCCTCGGCATTACAGTTCTTGAGAATATCCAGGTCGTTCAGAGCTACATCGATATCCTCAAAAATGAGGCGAATGTCATGACGATGGTCACACACCTCGGTCTCGGCGAAGACGAAGACGTCATTCGCAAAACCGAAGGTCTCGACGTCGTTTTCGGCGGCCATCTTCACATCGTCCTCAACCCGCCCAAGAACATCCCAGACGGCCGTGTCGACGAGAATGGAAATCCCGATCCAAAAATGGTTCCCCTCGTCCATTCCGGCGCGTTCATGAAATATGTCGGGCATTTCGACGGCGTCTTTTATCCCGATTATCAGATTAGACCCAAACTCTACGTCGGAAAAAGCGGTAATGACCTCCGTCCGTGGGATCTCACGCTCGTCAGCCACAAATATCAGCCGATTCCTATTGAATCCAACATCCCCGAGGATCCCGAACTTCAGCTCCTCATCGCGCCTTACGAACGCGAGCTTGCCGCACGCCTTGACCTTCGTCACATCGTCGGTTATGCGCCCCAGACCCTTAAACGTTTCGGCACCGGTGGTAACGATTCACCGCTCGGCAACTTCCTCGCCGATCTCATGATCATCCGTCAGCGCGTCGAGGCCGATTTCGGTGCCACGAACTCCCTCGGCATCCGTACGGACGTCAATCAGGGCCCCGTCACCAACGACCAGCTCTACAACGTCTTCCCGTTCCCGAACTCGCTCTCTTCCATGTACCTCTCCGGCAACGAAGTACGTTCCCTCCTCGATTACAACACTTATCGTTCGATGAACCGAGGTTGCCAGAGCCAGCTTCAGGTCGCAGGCGTTCGTTATACCCTCGACTGCCATAACACAAAACGCCTCGTCGACGATTACCTCGACCTCGGGTTCCTCTTCGAATACCAGTACAGAACCGACGCTTTCAACGATGTCTGCCGCCGCGTCACGCCGACTCCCGATTACTGCGTCGTCACCTGGGAAGATAAGAATAATCCTGCTAATAATATCTATACTGTCAATTTCGCCAAGGACATCAAGTTCGTCCGCGGTACTTGCGAGACCGACGCGGATTGTGCCTTCAGCGAAGACGGCATTTCCAAATGCGAAGTCATTTCTGACACTGAACTCGGCGATTACAAGGCCTGTATCGAGCTCATGCAGCCCCAGTGGCTCTATAAATTCGCGACCAACGACTATATGTCCCACGGCGGTTCCGGATTCTCGACGCTCAAATACAATACCACGCAAAAGAATACGGGCGTCATGCTTCGCGAAGTCCTCATGGACGGTATTGAAAAACAGAAATCCTGTTACGACCGCTGCATCGACGACGCGCACGGCCTGATTACCGAAGGCGGTTCCTTCGATCCCGCCAATCCCGGAAAATGCAAGCGTCTTCAGAACTGCAAGGATGACACGACCAAGTTTGAACTCCGCTGGTGCAAGAATCTTTACAAATATAGCGAGCAGGAAGTCTGCCTTGCCAACCACGATGTCACGACAGATGGAACAGGCCCGTCGCGTTGCGCAGGCCTCAGCAAGCTGACCGAAAAAGATAACTGCATGAAAGCCGCATATTACAAATACTGCCGCTATAAATTCTACGAAGACGATATCGCAAATTGCTACGTCCTTGGCGAAATGGGTATGCTTGTCGATGAAAATGGCGTAGCAGTTCCCGGCAATCAGTGCGCTGCCGCATCTGATGTCAGCGATTACTCGATCTGCACCAACAGTTTCCTCTCGACGTATCCGGATTGCTCGGGCTTGAGCGCCGTCAGCGAATACGACAAGTGCGTGGCTGAAGCGGCCGTCACAGCCGAGAATATCTGCCGCACGGTTGCCTGCTTTATCGCCAGTACCGACGGACGTCAGAATCCCGAACGCCCGCATAACGAAGAAGTCGATGGTGCCATCTCCAATATTGACAGCTTCAGCAACGGCCCGGCCATCATGGAAGCCCTCCAGGCCGCCGGTTATGATGCCTGTTATTAATCCTGCAGGAGTATAGACGATGAAAAAATTATCTACGTGGAAATCCTGCCTCGCATTTGCCGCCTGTTTCGCCGTCGCGCCACTCGCCCTGAGCTGTGTTGAGCATGAGACAAAGCATATCGAAGGTGCCAACGCTTTTATCGTTAACGTGGTTCCACCCAATGGCGACTTCGGTACGGTGGATAGTCCGCTCACCTTCCCGACATGCTTCGAGGGGGAATGCCGCAGTGGTGAGGTTTCTTATACCGTTCAGATCGGTGCCTATGCCGTCGATATCGAGGGCAATTTCCTCCCGAATTATAACGACACGGTTTCTATCAGCTCGGTTCCCGGAAAACTCGATGTCGATACCGTGACTTTCGTCAATGGCGTCGTCGGCAGCTGGACGTATGAAAACGGTCGCCCTAAAGACCTGATTCAGGGAATCAATGTCGGTATGCGTTATGCGTTTGACACGACGCGCATCTGGCTCGAGGACAACATCGAAAAGAAAAAGAGCGATTTGCCTGTTCCCGTTTGTCAGAATGGACGGGAAAAAGAAGACGGCGTTTATTGCTATCCCTCACTCGCCACGGGCGTCAGCGATCAGTTTGTATTCCAGCCGCAGACCATCCGCTTGATTCAGTACAATCCCGAACAGCTCGACGGTCAGTCCCCGATCAATAAGGAATATGCTACGATTAAGGCGATGAAGGGACATGACCTGGTCGTCACGAACATCGTCTCGACTGGATTCTATATTACCGATCTCGGCGATCCCGAATATAATTTCCTGTTTATCTTTACCTATTCACAGCCGGCGCGAGTCGCCATCGGTGATCGCGTCTGCGAAGTCGCCGGCGGCGTCGCAGAATACACGGGTATGACGCAGCTCCAGTTCCCATCCTGGGGTATTCAGGACAAGGAACGTTCCACGGCTGAAGATACCGACCCGGCACCCGAAGACGGCGATACAGGCCTCAATACATG
>JAZODZ010000591.1:0-7687 GCA_045597285.1 Myxococcota bacterium | reverse complement strand
GACCGCTTGGCCTCCGACTTCGGTTGCGTTTATAGAATTCCAAAAGTTCATAGGACTGCGTAAAGCCAAATGCGCGTTTGAAATAATCTTCCGCCTGTTGGATACGATTATTCTTTTCATACAGTGCGCCGAGCTTGACGCAAAGCTCACCTTGCTCTGCGGTTGACAACGTTTTCAGTGCGCCATCGACAACCGCCTGGAAGCTGTCATCGTCAATTTTTTCAGCACATTCCTGAACAAGAGCTTCGATAGAAGACGATGTCGAAGAGGGTGTCGCTGAAGTGGATGTTGCCGGTGCAGAAATGGGGGCCGGTGCAGGAAGGGGAGCCGGTTTTTCCGGCTTCGCAAACCAGATATCAAATATCGGTTTAAGCGTTTCGTCTTCCTTATCCAGTTTTGAAAGCAACTCGGTGAACTTGGGTTCAAGCTTATATTTCTTAGCCTGTTCTTTTATCTCTTTAGTGATTAAAGGCACGACTTCATCAAATCGAGATTCCTCAATGAGCATTCTAACCCGAGCGAGGTGGAGAGCGAGTGCCGTCAGGCCACTCTCTTCTTCTTCAATTTTTTCAAGGAAGCAGATGAGCTGGTCTTTCTCGACGTCTTTTTTAACAGCTTCCTCGATAATGTGATCCAGCACACGCGGAATCGTATTCTCGTCATCTTTCGCAATGATGTCGATAAAGTACTTCATTGCCTTGGTGTCGTACAGATAGATCACCGAGAACGACAAAGATTTCAGTGAATAGGCAAGCCGTTCCTGCTGGGACAATTTCTCAAACGGGAATGTCTTGGCAATTTCTACGCAGTCAAAATAGCGTTCGAGATCTTCAAATGATTTGTAACAGCACTTAAACGCGGGAACATTGTCCGGAGCCACTTTGAGGAGGTTGGCAAAGGCATCGGCCGCCTTGTCATTGTCTTTGAGGTAACTCTGGTAACAGGTCGCAAGCGTCATCTGAATCTTCGCGATTCTCGTCTTATCCTCGATATCGGCCACGGCATCCTCGAGGCAGCCGGTCCATTTAATCATGGCGTCTTCGTTATCGCGTGCCGTATTTTTAAACATCAGGAAGAGATGGTCTGACGGTCCAAGGGCATAGCGCTGCGCGTGGATGGTGATAAACTCATCCAAATCGAGTGCCGGACCCTGGCCGAGCATACAACCGAGATACCGTTCGAAAAGACCTTTCTTGACATCGGTCGTGTATTCGCGTTCCAAAACAAGACGGTACAGTTCGCCAACAAAAACTGACATGCCGGAAGCCATGCATTTGGCCTCGACGCGCTGGAGAATCGAAACAGCCTTCTCATTGCTGACACTTGTCATCAGCTCGCGGATGCCGTCCGACACGCCTTCTTTCAACTCATCGAATGTCAGAAGGGTTTCATACGCGCCCATGAGTTTGTCATCATCGTCTCCGAACGAAAGCTTCAATTCACGGCAGGTATTCTCAATCTCGCTCTTCAGGCTGGGATTCTTCGTCCGTGCAGCCTTGAGGGATGCATAGATAAATGCCCTTTCGGGTTTGGACAAGCGCATTGCCATATTGTAGCAAATATCGATGGCCTCATTATTATCGGAATCGCAACTGACTGCTTTTTCCGCATATTCAAGGACGACTTCATCCCAATTGCCGAGCTTGAGGAGAACCTTCGCAATGCGCATCCAGATGTTCGAAAGGTCTTTGGACGAGAGAGAATCCGATTCGAGATCGTCAATAGCTTCCCGGAATTCCGCAACCGAATGCATCTTTGATGCGATTCGAAGCAACATGCCGTCGATGAGATTCGTGGACGGTGAATAAACGATGGCTTCGCGTAGGGTTTCAAGCGCCTGCGGCTGATCCCCCTTAAAGCTCTGAAGCCCGGCATCGATCAGTTTCGACAGGCAAAGTCCAAACGGTTCTTTTGCACCGGCAGCCGAACTGAATTCTTTCTGCAATGCCTCGACTTTGTCACACTGGCTGTAACTCGTGATATGAAGCGTCAATGTGACGAGCGCACGCATTTTTTCAAGATTGGTGTTCTCGCTCATCAGCCCGGCGATAATCTTGTACAGAATATCGAAGCAATTCCCCGGATGTCCCTCGAGCATACACCGTTCAAAAAGCCCCAGCGACTCGCTGATATTCTGACATTTAAACGCCTGAATCTGGGCACATTCCAAAATGAGAGCGCATCTCTCGGCCGCATCCTCTATCGTGTCCCAATGGTTGGACTGAAGCTCGACGAGTTCATCCCATTTCTCGGCCTCTCTCAAATGACGACTGATTTCAGAGAAGGCCTCCGTATTCGAGGCATCATACTCAAGTGCTTCCTGAAATGCAGCCGCAGCCTTCTCGCTATCCTTGAGCAAATCGCCATAGATATAGCCCATGCAGACGGCTAACTCGGCATGTTTTTGCGGATCTGAATCATACAGATAGGAATGAGAGTCATAAAAATCGATCAGCTCTTTATACTTTTTGTCGGCGAGAAGCTGATTGCGCTCGCGCAGAAAATCCATGCGTTCATCAGCCTGCATGTCGCGGTTCGGAACCGCCAGGAAATGCGACCGAAGGGGATTCATCATGGATTCGATTTCTTCCATCAGAAGTTTTCTGTCGACTAGATAGGCCGCGTTGGTCACCTGCATTCCAGCATCCGCAGCTAGCCCTACCAATTCCTCGATGTCGGACTGCATATCGATCAGCTCATGAACGAGCTTATACGTGCCGTCGCTGTTCGGAACCTGAAGATTCTCAAAAAACTGTTTCGGATCGATCTCATCGAGCATCTGCTCAATGATTGCTTTCGTATGAACGGCGTCTGCCGGAATAAACGCCCGTGGGTTGTCGCTCCAAAGCCAGGAGAAAAACCTTTCGATATGTTCCACATCGGTGCGGACATTCTTTGCCTTGAGGTCACACACAAAGGCACGGCGCGAAAACAAATCCTCGAAATCGAAGCTGTCTCCCAAACCTGACAGATAATCGATCACATTGCAACGGGAAAGCTGAAGCAAAGTGAGTAGATGACCGCGATGAAATCGCTTCTTGTTCTTGACTTCAATCGGGGTAATCCAGCCAGCTTTGGTGTAGGCATCAATGTAAGGAATGACCTTCTCAAGCCCCCTGCACTTAAGCATGACCGAAAAGCTGTCAAGCTCAAATGTCTCACATAGAAACTTGGCGTGTTCGCGAACAATACTCATGGAAAACATATCTGCCATAACAAATCCTCACCGAGTAAAAGATGGACCGCATAAATGACGAAGAAAAACTGTTGCAAACGAACCGGCGGGAAGTGCAAACTCTATTTGAACCGTACTTTCTGCAGTTCGATGAAATGATACCTTTTCAGGCAGACAAGACAGTGTCCTGCGCGTGCCGTCTGCCAATTTCGAAATATTGGAAGAATCGAGCGATTCCTGGGCCTCGTCCTTGGAAGACCAGTAGGACAGAATATCTGAACAAGCCTGCTGTTCCAACGATTCGCCATACCCGGTTCCATGCATGACTTTTTTACCGGGAAGTGCCAGTGTCACCGCGATTTCCGAATGAAGAATGCGCTCGTTGTCCGTTTCAGGATCATCACAGACAAAGCATCCACCGTTCAATTTCTGAATGACATCGCCCAACCTGGCCTCAAACCCACATTCGAGAAACCGGCGTCCTGCCGCAAGATTAAATATCGCGGACTGAAGTGCGCTCACATAGAGCTTCATCATTTGATGCCGTGCCTTTCGGCCTCTCAGCATACTGATGCCGCTTGCAACGTTGTCACCGTTGAACCCGAAACGCTGTTTTCCAAAATAATTGACGAAGCCCTTTTCTGAGAGAACTCTCAGGGCCTGCTCAATGTCGGCATCGGACCCAGTAACCCCGTAAAGACATACCGCAAAATGATTTCCGCGCAAATGTCCCATTCGAATCTTGTTCGTATGTCTGGAAGCCTGAAGAACCTTCATCCATCCAAGCGCATTCAGAGTCTCTATCTCAGCTTTGCCGTCTGAAGGCGTTTCAACACTGACCCATTGTCGTGTAATGGCATGGACGTCTTTCTTTCCGGCACACCCGACAGAAGTTTCGCGCACCTGAAAAACTTCTTCGACTTTTCGGGTCACATCCTGCGTGGATTTTCCGCACTTTTCGATCCAAAGATAAAGGTGCTCCCCACTTCCACACGGCATATAGGCAGGGATTTCAGAAACGACGAAGTCCGAATTGGCGTTGCCGAGATCCCCGCCGATCGGCAAATACCCGTCCGACAGCCATGGCATACTATCGCTGTATCCATTTCGCATTATTTCGAGTTCCCAGTCGGACGTCAGCTTTTCCATAATAGTCTTTTTACTGCCTGCCGTCTTGCAGGTCTTGTTTCAAGGTTTTCGAATCAACTCAATGCATAGAAGATGATGGCAAGAATGAGCAGCGTCGCCAGAACTGCGGCTGCAATGAAAAGCGTTTTTTCATCCAGTGCCAGTATTTTTGAAATCACTTTCTGAACTGATATCGATGAGTCTTTCTGCACCTCTTTTATTGGGACCATGACAGTGGCACCTTTTCCCGAATCGACCACCTCAAGGTCCACGCTTCGACTCAAATCGAGCTCCTCTGCCAGGCTTGAATCACTGCTGATCGGATGTTTGTTCCTTTCAGCTTTCATCACTTCTTCAAATTCTGCTTTCGAGTACACGCTGGTAGCTGAATCCTCCAACTCGGCTTCTTCCATCAGCTCGGCTTCCATCTCCGAAAACGTACCCGCAACTTTTTCTGCTTCTTCTGCCGTGATAACCGCCGTATCGCCGGCTTCCACGGAAAGGTCATCCAAATTTTCAGAAACAGTTTGTTCTTTTCTATCGACACTCAGTGATTCGCCAGAAGACCTTTTTCCGTTGAAAGCCCCCAGTTCCGGGGCACTATCACATTTGCCCTGACTCTTTAGATATTTTTCAACCAGCATCGACAGGTTAATCGAATCATAAACCTTGCACGAGTCATGGAAAAACTTGGTCAGAGCAAGCAAAAAGTCCCTTGACGTCGCAAACCGCTGGTTGACATCGCGAGCCAGAGCTTTTGCAATGATTCTCCGAAGCGTATCAGGAATATCCGGAAGGTAGGATTCGATCGGCACAAACTCGGCCATCTTAACTTTGTTCAACAGGCGCGTATCGTCCGTTGTTATCGGATAAAGCATGTGACCGCAGAGCATCTCATACAGCACGGCACCAAGCGCGAAAACATCGGTCCGCTGCTCGACGCGATCCCCGCGTGCCTGCTCAGGACTCATATAATTAAACTTCCCCTTGATGACTCCTGCCTGGGTTTCAGAGGTTGTCGTATGTGCTTTGGCAATGCCAAAATCGATGAGCTTGACTTCCCCTTCCCGGGAAATGCAAATATTCTGGGGATTGACATCGCGATGAACAATGCCAAGATTCTCTCCGTGTTCATCCAGCATGCGATGTGCATACGACAGACCGCTGCAGACTTCCATGACAATAAAGACAGCCGCTTCGATAGGAAACACACGGTTTTTATCGAAAAGATATTTTGAAAGCTGCGCAAGGTTTACACCGTCAATATATTCCATCACCATGAAATATGTGTCACCGTCATGCTCAAGGCCATAAACCTGACATATATTTTTGTGAGTCATCCGGACTGTAATACGCGCCTCATCGAGAAGCATCTGGACGAAGCTGTCATCCTCACTCATGTGGCCTTTCAGACACTTTAATGCAACCGTCTTTTCAATGCCACCAACGCCTTCAGTCTTTGCACGAAGGATGCGAGCCATGCCTCCTTCCGCAATATATCCATCTATTCTGTATTTGCCGAGCGTTTCCAACATACTATTCCTTTAACGAGAAACGACGCAGATCTTTTATCACACTTGCCATTATTGGCAAGCCCGGATTGCCAGTTACAAAAAAGTTTTCCTTATCAGTGGCACCTCTACACTTGCTGACGCATTATACAAAAAAAATGCGGCACATGCCTCATGTGCCGCATCAGCCTTTATTTTCCGATCTTTCTGCCACAGACAGAATGCCGCTCCAGCATCGCACCTTATTTCTTAACCACAATATCGATGAAATTATCATGCTGCTGGATTTCGCACGGAGTGGCCTCTTTGAGCTGAACAACAACCTTTACATCCTGCCCCTGTGACGTCGCTTTTGCCTTCGAAAACGGCGTCTTGAAATACGTCATGTCGAGCTCACGGTTGTTGTTCGATACCGAAAGCTTTGTATTTGTCAGGAGAAGTTCCACGCGATCATCCGATGTTGCGACGCGCTGATATGTAGTGGCATTCGTGGTCTGAATGAAAATACGGTGAGAATTCTCTTCAGGCATAAACCCTATCCATGAAAGCTGATTACCACCGTCACGCGTAAACGTCGATTCATTCTCGGGAACGAGACGATTCGGAGGCATAACCCCCTTATACGTAGGCCCAGTCGATTCCTGCTGAACTACGGGAGCCGGGGTGCTCGTATCAAGCTCGCCAGCTTTTGACACTTTCGTTACCTTGACATTTCCAGAACCGCCTTTAGCGGTATCCCCTGCTGCATCTGGCGCTGGAGCTGCGGCCGGAGCCGACTGTGTCTGGGGCACAGGCATCCCAGGAATATACATCACTGTACCACCATCATCTGCGATTGCGGGTAAAGAAATAAACAATGTCGCCAATGCGGTCAGGTAAATTCGCTTCATGGTCAGAAATCCTATTAAAATATTTCGATTGAATGTGCATTCTCAATCATCGTGCACCAGAATGACAGTTTAACACAATGATTGAAAATGTACAAAAAAAGGCCTCATAAGAGGCCTATTCAAACAAAACCCGGACTATTTCTCACCCACTGAGAGACGGGCAAAGCGTTTAATGCGGATGTTTTCGCCAGTCACTGCGCAAATCGCGGCACGTTTCTGTTCGACCGTGTCATCGCCATCTCCCATCCATTTCTGATCGAGAAGGGAAATCTCGCCAAGCCAGCTGTCGATTTTGCCGTTCACGATTTTTTCACGGATTTCTGCAGGCTTCTTGGCATTCTTCGGATCTTCTTCCAACTGTTTCAGGAACAGATCTTTCTTTTCCGCGATAACGGCGGGATCCACATTCTCACGCGAAACCACGGTAGGATTGCAGCCGCAGATATGAAGCGCGAGTTCGTTGCAGAAGAAGCGGAAATCTTCGTTGCGGGCAACGAAGTCCGTTTCGCAGTTGACTTCGACGATGATCGCCGTTTTGCCATCGTGATGTCTGTAAACACCGATATAGCCTTCGCTCGTTTCACGGGCACCGCGCTTGGCGGCTTTGGCAAGACCTTTCACCTGAAGGTATTCCGTAGCTTTTTTCATATCGCCGTCACATTCGACGAGCGCTTTCTTGCAATCCATCATGCCACAATCCGTGGCTTCGCGAAGCTGTTTCACGAGTGCTGCTGTAATTTCTGCCATTGTTATTCCTCAAGTATGATTGTGATTACGTTACAGAATTTCGATCAAAAAATTCCCATGACCACAAAGGCATGGGAATTTTCAATTACTTGTCAGCTTTTTCTGCATCGGCAGGACGACCGCGATGCTGAACCTTGACGGCTTCTTTGTCAGCTTCTTTTGCAGGAGCATCGGCAGCACGGCGTTTTGCACCTTCAATACATGCATCCGCAATCGCGCTCGAGAAAAGACGGATC
>JAZODZ010000590.1:0-4001 GCA_045597285.1 Myxococcota bacterium | reverse complement strand
TCGGCCGCAGGCCGATAGCCATGCCCCCATAAAACCTTAACCGGCCTTTCGTCCCGGCTGTACGGCCGCGATAAATTGGATGTCTTTATCCTTATAGTCATCGATGATTCGGCGCATCATCCATTCGCTGGAGAATAAGACGATGAGGCGATTTTCGATGTCGCGCAGGCAAAGTGTGCCACTGCGGCGAGCCATTTCGTTCGCGTCGAGGTCGCCTTCGATCCAGCGCGCGTGCTGGTAGGGAAGGCCGTCGAACGTCACGTGGACGTTGTATTCATTTTCGAGGCGGTTCTGAACGACGTCGAACTGGAGTTTGCCGACGGCACCGAGAATCGGGTCGCGTTCCATGCGTTCGAGATCGTAGAAAACCTGCACAGCGCCTTCTTCCGAAAGCTCGTCGAGACCTTTTTTGAGCTGCTTGCGCTTGAGCGGATCGCGCAGCACGACGCGCACGAAGTTTTCGGGGCTGAAACGCGGAATGCCTTCGTATGCCACGGGTTTGCCGACATAAAGCGTATCGCCGATGTGCAACTGCCCGGAATCCCAAAGTCCGATGATGTCGCCCGAGTACGCCTCTTCGATATTGCACCGTTCCTGGGCCATGAAAGTCAGCGATTTGGCAAGCGTCAATTTTGCGCCCGTGCGCTGCAATGTCGCCTGCATACCGCGTTCAAACCGCCCCGAACAGAGCCGGAAAAAGGCAATGCGGTCGCGATGGCGGGGATCCATGTTCGCCTGAATTTTGAACACGAAACCCGAAAAATCGTCGCTTTCGGGCGAAACGATGTCGCCGTCCGCCGTCATGCGCTCGCGAGGCGCGGGAGCGAGGTCAATGAACGCATCGAGGAACGGCTCGACGCCGAAGTTTGTCAGGGCGCTGCCGAAGAAAACCGGGCTCAGCTTGCCAGCGAGGAATGCATCGCGATCGAAATCATCCCCGGCTCCGTCGAGAAGTTCGAGACCGTCCTTGAGATCGCTGTACATTCTTTCGCCGAGTTCGTTGCGCAACGCGGGATCGTCGAGCGAACCCTCGATGACAGGCACGATATTCGAGCCGCCCTCAGCACGCTCGAACTTGAGGAGTTTTTTGTTCCAGCGATCGTAAACGCCCAGGAAAGCCTTGCCCTGTCCGACCGGCCAGGTCGCGGGCGACGTCGGAATGCCGAGGACATCCTCAATTTCAGACAGGAGTTCCAACGGATCGCGCCCTTCGCGGTCCATCTTGTTGATGAACGTCACGATGGGAATGCCGCGCATTCGGCAGACCTGGAACAGCTTGATCGTCTGCGGCTCGACGCCCTTGACCGCATCGATGAGCATGATGGCCGTATCGGCGGCCGCCAGCGTGCGATAGGTGTCTTCGCTGAAGTCGTTGTGGCCCGGCGTGTCGAGGAGGTTCATCTCGCAACCGGCCCACTCGAAGTGCATGACCGAGGTCGAGATCGAGATGCCGCGTTCCTGTTCCATCGCCATCCAGTCGCTCGTGGCGTGGCGGTCGCTTTTGCGCGCCTTGACGGAACCCGCCGTGTGAACTGCCCCTCCGTAAAGGAGCAGTTTTTCGGTCAGGGTCGTCTTACCGGCATCCGGGTGAGAAATAATGGCAAATGTCCGCCGTTTGCGGATTTCGTCTGAATATTGGGGCATTGTCAGTCCTTCATTCGTCAGCCGATGAGTTCATAAATTTTTGCGATAGCCGCATCGAGTTTGTCGCAGTCGGTGCCGCCGGCCTGTGCGGAATTGGGCTTGCCGCCGCCCTTGCCGCCGACAACTGCCGCACACGCGCCAACCAGCTTGCCGCAGTGGATTCCGGCTTTGACCGCATCGGTACTCGCCACGCACATCAAGGCCGGCTTGCCATCGATGACGGCACCGAGAAGCGCCACGCCGTTGTGCATTTTGTCGCGAACCAGGTCGCCATAAGTCAGCAAATCCTTGCGATCCGTAATGTTCAGGCGCGAAGCATAAACCGAGATGCCGTTTGCGGAATCCTTGCGCGTCGCCATAATGCCGGCAACTTCGGCGAGCGCGATGCGGAGTTTGAGCTGCTCTATCTGCTTTTCGAGCGAAATCTTGGTTTCATTGAGTTTTTCAATGCGGGCAACGACATCGTCATTGCTGCAGTGGAGAATTCGTGCGGATTCCGCCACCGTCTCGCGTTCCTGGGCATAAAGCGCCATCGCGCTGCGGCGCGTCACGCATTCGATTCGACGGATACCGGCCGAACAGGCAGACTCGGAAACGACGCGGAATGTCTGGATATCACGCGTGTTGTCCACGTGAATGCCGCCGCAGAATTCCGTGCTCACGCCCGGCACTTCGATCACGCGGACCTTGTCGCCATATTTTTCACCGAAAATCGCCATCGCGCCCATCGTGCGGGCTTTTTCAATCGGAACATCGGCGTGCTTGACGACGGGATGCGCTTCAGAAATGACCTGGTTGACGCGTTTTTCGACCATCGCGATTTCTTCATGCGTCACGGCGCGGTTGAACGTGAAGTCGAAACGGAACCTGTCGTGGCCCACGAACGAACCCGCCTGATGGATGTCCATGCTGATGAGGCTGCGGAGCGCCGCCTGCAGAAGATGCGTACATGTATGGTTGCACGAAACCGCCATGCGGAATTCCGGGTCGACCGTCGCGACGAATTCGCCCTTCATCACTTCCGGCGTGATAAAGCCTTCGCGGATTTCGCAGACATGCACGATACCGCCCTCGCAACGCATCGTGTCCTTGACATCGAACACGAGGTCGCTGCCTTTTGCCGCGATCGTGCCCTGGTCGCCGACTTCGCCACCGCCTTCGGCATAAAACGGCGTCTTGCGCAGAATAATCGCGCAAATATCGCCGCACTGTCGATAACGGAGCACATCGCTTTCCATCGTGTCGTTCGTATAGCCGCAGAACGTACTCGTCGCGCCTTCGACGAGAATCGTCCACGGCGTGTTGTCCGTCACGCAGAATTTCGCTTTTTCGCTCGAACGCTGGCGCTGTTCCTCAAGCGCTTCCTTGAATCCGTTTTCATCGACGACCATGCCGCGTTCTTCGGCCATGATCTGCGTCAGATCGAACGGGAATCCGTAGGTATCGTACAGGACGAACGCATCGCGGCCATCCACCGTGTTGTTTTTCGCCTTAGCAGCGACTTCTTCAAAGCGAGCAATGCCGCGGTCGAGCGTGGCAAAGAAACGCTCCTCTTCGATGCGGATGACGTCCTGCGTCTGCTTTGCGACGAGCGCGATTTCGGGATACGCCTTCGAGAACGTGTCGACGACGGCCTGCGAAACATTGCAAAGGAACGGTGCGCGGAAACCGAGTTTGCGACCATAACGGACGGCACGGCGTAAAATGCGGCGCAGAACATAGCCGCGGCCGTCATTCGAGAACGGCTGCCCTTCACTGACGGCAAACGTCAGCGTGCGAATATGGTCTGCAATCACCTGATACGCGGTCGCATCCTCACTCGCTAAAATCTCGCTCTGCGTCATCTTTTTGCCCAGCAACGAAGCCGTGGTTTCGAGAATGCGCGTGAACAAATCGGTCTCATAAACGGAATCGACGTTCTGAAGAATGCCCAGAATGCGTTCCATGCCCATGCCCGTATCGACGCTGCACATCGGAAGGCGCGTCAGCTTGCCGCTTTCGGAACGCTCGAACTGCATAAAGACGACATTCCAAAGCTCGAGATAGCGGTTTTCGGGGAAATCCTTGCCCCAAAGCATCTCTTTTTCGGGCTCCTTGTCGATATAAATTTCGCTGCACGGACCGCACGCGCCGACAGGCCCCATGCTCCAGAAATTCTCTTCGTCGCCTTTTTCGATGTCGCCAAACCGGGCAATGCGGAAATCTTCGAGGCCGATTTCGTTGTGCCAAATATCATAGGCCTCGTCATCGTCCTTATAGACGCTCACATACAGGTGTTTCGGGTCCAGACCGAGCTGTTCGGTCAAAAACACCCACGCCCATCTGAGCGCTTCTTTTTTGAAATAATCGCCAAACGA
>JAZODZ010000589.1:0-4726 GCA_045597285.1 Myxococcota bacterium | reverse complement strand
CTAAACGCGGTTCGCGACCGGCCCCCAAAACGATACATTAGATAAATTTGCCAGAATCATATTTATCGTGATAAGATAAATTTGAGACTGTTTGCAGTCTTACTGTTCGCTACAAATTTCCCCTGTGGAAGCAAGATATGGGTCAGGAATTTAATTCAAGTCAGGATGCGCTCAATTCAGAAAACCAGTCTGAAACGGCTATTCCGTCCGCTTATGACGACGAGGCAACCAAGATTAGGCCTGCTTATGACGAAGAGGCTTTCGCGCAGTCTCAGGGTGCTTTGCCGCAGCCTGTGATTAACCGCTCCGGCGCTTTTGCTCAGCCAGGTTTTAATCGTTCCGGTGCTTTTGCTCAGCCAGATTTTAACCAGTCTGGTGTCTTCGCCCAACCCGCAGGCGCTCACGATGAAATGTTCGAGAAAATCGCGAAGGAGTATCGCGAAATCTCCGGCGATTACCGCATTGGCGAGCCTATTGGGCGTGGCGGTTGCGCCGTCGTACTCGAAGCCTGGAGACTCTCCGACGACATGCACGTCGTCATCAAGGTCATCCAGCTCTCCGCAGGCTTCGATGAAAAAGAAGCTAAAGTCGCCATCGAGCGCTTCATGCGAGAAGCCAAACTCATCGCGTCCCTTCACGAAAAACACATCGTCCAGTGCGTCGACTATGGCTGCTATCAGGGCACGCCCGCCATGGTTCTCGAATTCGTGAACGGCCTCTCCCTCGACCAGCTTATCGCCAAATACGGCACCATCCCCCTCGAATATTCCACAGGTATTATCCGACAGCTCCTCAGCGCTCTCGTCGATACGCACGCACAGAAAATCATCCACCGTGATATTAAACCCGGCAATATCATGGTCTTCGACTCCCCACCCCCATTCGAAATCAGAGTCCTTGACTTCGGTATTTCCAGCGTTCAGGACGGCCTGCAAAGCCAGACCCTCATGACGCAGCAGGGCAACGTTCGAGGAACGCCTTCCTATATGGCCCCGGAACTCTTCACAGGAGAAACCAAGGCCAGTATCGAAAGCGACCTCTACGCCGTCGGCCTCGTCTATTACGAATGCCTAACAGGCGAAATCGCTTTCAATGACAAGTCCTTCATGAGAGTTGCCTACAAACAGGTCAACGAACAGCTCGAAATCCCGGGAAGCATCCCCAAGTGCATTAGCGACATCATCTTCAGACTCTGCGCAAAAAATGCCGCTGACCGTTACCATTCCGCACAAAACGTCATCGATGACATCGACGCCTGCCTCCCTCAGGCGCTCGAAGAGGAAGAAAAATGCATCAGCGAATACGAAAAAACTCAGAAAAAACGTAAGCAGAAAAGCAAGTCAGGTTCTGTCGAACTGACAACCCAGCAGAGCATCTTCTCAAGCAAATTCCGCCTTATTGCTATCCTCGTCGTCATCCTTCTCATCCTCGTCGGTTTCGGAATCTTCTTCTTCGCATTCCCCGAAGAGGATCAGAAAGATTCCCCAGTCGTTATCCAGACCATTGTGAAAGAAGACGTCAAAACAAAGGCCGAACTCGAAAAAGTTAAAAATGAGCTCGCCATAAAAACTTCTTCAGGCATCATCGACAAAGCATGGAACGAGAGCGTCAATGATGTCAATAACCAGGAAAATGAGGAAGCAAACCTGAAAAATGAAATAAACAAGGATATCAAAGAAAAAGAAGAAGATAAAAAAGATAAGAAAGATAAAGACAACAAGTCCAAAGACAACAAACCCAAGAACAAGAAACAGGGTCGTCCAACAGACGTCGAAATGGATCTGCCTTTCTGATGCCACACACGGTTCAATCCCGCGAAGCCCGTCATCCTTATGACTTTGGCTTCGCGCTCCTCTTCCATTTGACCATGTACGGTGTCCTGATAAAAATAGTTATCCAGGTTATTATCTGACACATATCAGTGATTTCTTACTTTCATCCTGCCTGTCTCATTACTTCGTAAAAACAGGCATCTTTGCCGTACAGAACTTTGTTAAATGAAATATTCCCTGTTTTCGGTTGCAGCATTCCTCCCCTTATGTCTCATCTGCCTCCAGGCCTGCAATTCAGACAGCAGTAACCGATTCGAAGCTCAAAAGAACAGCTTCTCCTTCTCATCCACTTCCTCTGTCCTCACAGCTTATGGCGCGAGCAAAATCGAGGATGATTCAACCGTCTCATTTCGCTGTCCCACAGAGTCGGAGATGAGTTCCGAATCAGACCTCACGATCTTCTACGCGCGTGCAAATTCCCAGCTTCCCGTCTTTACACTCGACACCATACCGGGAATTCGAAGTGACACCACAAGCGGTTTCGGAATATCCCTCTCCCAGTTTCCCATCGGAATGCTCGACATCTACCAGAAATGCAACTCCACCACACAGGAAAAGTTGCTCACGAGATGCCCCTCCGGGTTCGAGATCGTCGATGAATGCAGCCCGGCCTCTGCCAATGCCAAAGAATGCGTCCTCATTTACGAAGGCACGCATTACCTCACCGTAACCGCAAAGATGCAAGAAACAGAGGTCTGCTATACTGAAGAAATCAATCGACAGTATTACTCCATTCTCTCCACCCCCCTCCTCTCCTACGCCTGCGACTTCTTTGAACCCAGTGTCATCCCGGCTGTCTATCAGGGTTCTTCCCCCATCAATGAATGCTGCGGCATCGAATCGACAGGAACTCTCAATTTCTGCCTCAAACCTTGTGGTTGCCGCGAACTCTCGGTCCAAATCGTCCCAAAATCATGGGTCAGGGATATCGACGAGGCCGGAAACAGTATCTATGAACAGGATTCCCCCGACCTCAACAATGTCCTTAGAATTGGTATCTTCTCAAACGTCGAGGGAAATACCGACGCTTTCCAGAAACTCCTCGAAAGCCTCAGTGCCCATAATATCGATGCCGCCGTCAGTCTCGGAAACCTTACCAGCAGTGGCAAAACATCTGATTTCAAAATCATGAGACAAATGATCGACAACGCCTTTTCCGCATACGACGGCATGCTCGAAAACACCTCATGCAAATATTCCGAAACCGAAAAGAAAATCTGCTGCGAAAACAAAGATGACAGAATCTTCCCAAATACCTGCAATGTCATGCTCTACAAAGTGGCTTTCCTTGCAGGCCTCGGAGATCGAGACCTCGATGATCTGAATCTCACTGACTATAACTCCCTTTTCGGCCCATCCTACTTCTCTTCCTTCATCGGAAAAGTCCAGCTTGTCATGCTCGACACCTCTGATGCCACGCTCGAAGGTTCTCAAAAATCATGGCTTAAATCCTTGCTTTCCATGCCTTCCTCCGAAACATGTCGAATCGATCAACCGAAAACTGGAAACATGAAGCTCCTCGGTGACTGTGACAACGCAGTCACCAGCGATTCAACCAGTGCCAGATGTACAGATTGCATCGGAGAAGAAGCCTACTGCATCAAACCGTCCTTTGACGATTCCAATCCTTATTACGGCCCGCTGAATTGCCTCTGCGTCCCGGCAACCTCTAAAATCTGCCGAAACAACCTCGTTTGCGAAAACATGGATGGCTCCGAAAGCCGCTGCATTTGTACCGCCGATTCCGACTGCGGGGAAGGCGGAACCTGTGTCGAAGGAATTTGCAAACCCCCGCTCAGAATCGTCTTCAGCTATACCCCACTCTTCGATACCTTCGGCTCCAGAGGAAACTCTTTCACCTCCCGTGATGAAGCCGCTTCACTTCTCTCACTCCTTGCCAGATCAGGTGTTTCCGCAATTTTCTCCGGCCGTGTACGGGAATACGCCCATGACAATATGGCCAATATCGACATGTACATCACCGGCGGCGGTGGCGCAGACATGTCAGCATTCTCCAAAACAGGAAAACACTGGCTCCTCGTCACAATCCCAGATGCATACAACAACCCCGATCCGAAAAATATGACCGTCGAAGTCGTCGAATTCTAGGATCCAAGCGTTCCGCCCGAAAACAGATGTAAGCGTTGCACCAAAAGATTCGCTGCGCGTATGGCAATAGCGCAGCGGGCACGCCGTATGACAATAGGCGTGCCACCTCAAAACAAACTCAAATATTGCGACTTCCTGCCTCTTGCCAGGTTTCGCCAAGACCACGCAGCCTGTCAGGGTCTGAACAGTTACGATGTTCTGACTCCTTTTTTTCAATTCAGGCCGCATTCATGATATAATCACGGCAGAGTCACAACTGCTTGTACCACATAAATACAGGACGATTATAGATATGAAATACACAGCCTTGATCTCCTTGTTCCTCGTTTTCATGGCCGCCACGCTGTCCGGCTGCACACCGCAAACCACGGAAATCAATACCGCAGCCAACACCAATGCCACGGCCGAAGCCGGTACCGCCGATACCAGTACCGCCGAAGCCAGTACCGCAGACACCACTTCTGCCAACACCACTTCTGCCGAAGCCAATACCGCCAAACAAACCGAAACAACGGCAAACACCCAGGCAGAAACCACCCCTGGCACCGAAACACAAACCGCAAACGCGCCGCTCGCCCAGCCCCCGGCCGATTCCGGCCGAGCCCCCAACGAAGCCATCTATTTCATCATGATAGACCGCTTCTTCAACGCCAACGACAATTCCGCCATCGACCTCTTCGACCCCGCGGGATGGCACGGCGGTGACCTCGAAGGCATTCGCCAGAAACTCCCATGGCTCAAGGCGCTCGGCATTACCAAAATCTGGCTCTCCCCCGTCTTCACAT
>JAZODZ010000588.1:0-2858 GCA_045597285.1 Myxococcota bacterium | reverse complement strand
AATAACCGTCGCCGTCTTCATCGATCAGCTCATCGACGACGCCGTCACAATCGTCATCCAGGCCGTTGAACGGAATCTCATCGCCTGGCTCAACCCAGTTTTCGCAGAAAAGGAACTCGCCATCTTCGCAAATCATCACGCCGGCCTTGCAAACCCCGACGTTCTCCGTCGCCGGGTCGCCCCAATAACACGGCGCAATCTCACCATTCACGCATGAACACGAATCGGTGTTGGTCTCACAGCCGTTCACGGCATTGCCGTCGCAGTCCGAATACCCGGGAATACACTGACACACCCCGCCGCCGCACTGCATATTGGGACCGCATTTGACGTTGCACGCACCGCAGTTGTCCGAATTCGTCGACAAATCCACGCACTGCATCGCGCAAACACGCGTGTTGTCGCCGGTACAGCTCGTCTTGCACTGACTGTTCAGGCAATAGTTGGTGCACGTCGTCTCGCAACGCCCACAATGCTTGGGATCCGATCGCAAATCCACGCATGCGTTGTCACAGCACCCGTGCGGGCAGTTCAGCGTCTCGCACGTCACCGGCTGTGGCTGCGGCTGCGGTTGCGGCTGAGGCCCATTGTCGGTCGATTCGCTACCGCACGACGTCAGCAAAACCGCCATCAAAACCAAATACCCGAATCGTTTCATCTCAAATTCTCCATATCCTCCGGACAAAAACAGCCCCGTCTAATTAGCCACATAACATACCAAAATCTATAAAAAATGCCCCGTTCTTTTATCAACGCCATATCCCCGTCGCTCACACAAAATATTACTGTAAAAAATTTCACCATAATCAAAATGCGTGATATTTAATCATTGTTTAGGGATAATCTGTTCAATCATATTATCCGTTTACATTATTTGCTTTGGGAACCGCCGCCTATGCCTCTGGCATACGGCGGCGCGGCAGGGCTATCGCAGGCGATACGCCCTGCCCCATTATGAAGAAACGACAACGAGACAAGGCGGCAACGATATGAGAACGATATTTCATTGCGACATCAACAACTGCTTCGCCAGCATCGAGATGGCCCTCAATCCGTCTCTCAAGGGACGGGCTATCGCCGTTTGCGGCGATCCTGCCCAAAGACGCGGCATCGTGCTCGCCAAGTCTGAACCCGCTAAAAAATGCGGCGTCAAAACTGGCGATCCGTTGTGGATGGCAAAACAAAAGTGCCCACAAATCCTGTTCATCACGTCACATTACGATATTTATGAACAGTATTCAATGAATATTCGCCAATATTATGAACAGTTTACGCCACTCGTCGAACCGTTCGGTATAGACGAATGCTGGCTGGATGTCACTTCCAACGTCCGGGGCAGCGACGAAATGGCCGAAGCCCTGGCCCATCACATACGTCTCAACATCCGCCGCATCTTCGATATCACAATTTCGGTCGGCATCAGCTTTAACCGTATCTTTGCCAAGCTGGGCTCGGACATGAAGAAGCCGGATGCCGTCACGCACATAAAATACGAGGATTTCCGACAAAAGACGTGGTGTCTGCCGGTTTCATCCCTGCTCGGTGTCGGACGCTCCACGACCCAAAAACTGCGCCGCATCGGCATTCTGACCATCGGCGATCTCGCGCAGTCCCAGCGAGAATTTATACGCAAACAACTCGGCAAATGCGGCGATGCGCTGTGGCTTTATGCCAACGGCCTCGATGACTCGGAGGTATGCGCGGAACGCCCCCCTCGGCAATCGCTTGGTCACGGAACGACCCTCCCACAGGACGTCTTTTCCTGCCACGAACTGTGGCCCACGATCCAGATACTCGCCGAACGCATCGCCTTTGAACTCCTCGACGAAGGATTTCTCGCACGCGGAATCCAGATTTATGTGCGCGACAACCAGCTACGATTTCACGAATTTCAACACGAACTCCCGTTCGATTTGTATGCCGCCCGCGTCATTGCCGATTACAGCCTGATGATGCTTTCACAGCATTACGACTGGGAATTCGGCATCCGCGCATTCGGCATCCGCCTCTTTCATCTCGAACGGCGCGACGCCGCTCGCCAACTCTCGCTCTTTGAAAACACTTCCCTTGAGGCACGAAATCGCGCCGAAGGACGCGTCGACACGGCCATCCGCGACATCCAAAAGCGATTTGGTTCAAAATCCATCGACCGCGGCTGCGCGTTCCTGCCATAGATAACCGTCAGCCCACAACAGAGTTTCTGAATGACCTAATCTTATCTAAATCAGGCAGTAGGCAGTAGGCAATAGTGATGCTTGCTAAAGTTCTTGCACCGACAGCGTATAATGACGCTCCTAGAATTGTAGCGAACTGAACGATTTGACGAGCGTCAACCCGTAGGCCGGTGCCGTCTCCCCTGCCAGAACGCGCTGTCTCGACTCCAAAATATCGCGCATCTGCGCCGGATCTTCGCCAAGCCCGAATTTCATCAGCGTCCCGACGATAATGCGAACCATCTGCTTCAAAAAGGCTGTGCCCTCGACATCGATCTGGATGAGCGCCCCCTCGTCAAAACACGGATAAACGTAAGGCCCGGGCACGGCCGAAATATCGATCCGCGTAATCGTCCTGACAGGCGTCTTTGCCTGGCAGTCGGCTGCTCGAAATGCCGAAAAGTCGTGTTCTCCCAACAGATATTGAGCCGCACGGCGCATATTGTCGATATCGAGAGGCCGCACATGGGCGGCGCGATTCAAAAGCATCGGCGGCAAATATTTTCCCTGATAAAGCCAGTACCGGTAATGCTTTCCCTGGCTCTCAAACCGTGGCTGAAATCCAGCCGGAGCCTCACAGGCATGGCGAACCGTGATCTCGGGAGGTGTCAAGGCATTGATCGCAATTTTATACCGTTCCGGATC
>JAZODZ010000587.1:0-1857 GCA_045597285.1 Myxococcota bacterium | reverse complement strand
GATGTCACTGCAACAACAACAGGTATGACAGGAAGCATAAAAAATCTCTTTATCGATGATTAACCCCGTATTCGCCATACGGCAAAACAAGAATGATTATACACAAACCACGAATCTATATCACGTGAAATTTCGCGTATTATATCGACACACACCGGAGGAACGTTGCCGCATTTCACATTAATTCCAGTCATCATAGTCAGAAATACAACCATCAGAGTCTGAACAGTCACTCCTCCTGCCTATTCTTATCATATTCCTCAAATATCTGTTTAATTTCATCCGTTGAATTATACTTAACTGCGGCACGTGCAAGACTTGGATCTGCGCCACACTCGAGAAGGGCCTTAACACACTCTGTATCCTTTGAATAAACCGCTTTTTCAAGTGGACAAATGTGGTCATCAAATCTGGCATTGATATCAACACCGCCCTTGGCCAACACCTCAATCATTTGTGGATTATGACGATGGACGGCAAGATGTATCATATTCCAATGTTCGACCCATCCATCCCTGGCATCCAAATTAACACCTGAACTAAGAAGATCTTGTACTACTTTGATATCATCAATATTAACGGCATCAAAAAATCGTTGAGTACGCGCATCATCAAAACAATTAGAATAAAAATCATAATACTTAAATTTTTCTCCTTTATTATTCGTTGCCGCAAGCTCTAATCCATGAGACACAAGGAGTTTAACGAGAGAAAAATCATTTGGACTCGTAATATAAAATAAAACTGTATTTCCATCTTTGTCCCGAACGTTGACATCAGCCCCCATGGTCAAAAGAACCTCTGTCGTGTGATATTCAAATGAGTAAAATAATGGCGTCTTTCCATCATTGTCTACGGCATTGACATCAGCTCCGTATTTGCAAAGCAGCTTGATTTCTGTATTGTTCTTCGCGTAAAAAATCTTTGTCTTTCCAGAAGAATCCTTAATATTGACATCCGCCCCATAGTGGCAAAGCAGTGTAAGGTCTTGAACGGATTTCGCATAAAAAATGAGAGCCTTGCCATCGGGATCCTTCACATTGACATCGGCACCTAATTTACAAACCTGACTGAGTTTTCCAATGGATTTCGCATAAAAAATGAAAGCTTCGCCATTCGAATCCTTAACATTGATATCGGCCCCCAACCGCACGAATTCCTCTGTCGTGTGAAATGCGAACGAGTAGAATAACGCCGTCTTTCCGGAGGCATCTACGGTATCGAGCAATGCACCCGCTTGGTAAAGCAACATGAGAATCTCTATGGACTTCACATAGAAAATCGCAGTCTTTCCCTCCGAATCCATCGCATTCGGATTTGCTCCATATTTCAGAAGAATACTGACTGCATTGGCCAGGTGCGGCAAACTTGCAGCATACACAAGCGCAGGAACGCCATGCCTATTGCAAATATTCGGATTTGCACCATATTCCAGCAGGCTCACGAGCAATGCATCGTTAACCATGAACTCAAACATGAGCGGATTGCCATTGGAAAGTATCGTATCCGGATTAAAATTGCCATCGCTGTCAACGGGAACTTTAAAGATTCTCACATCACGAACCAATTTTTCGTAGTTAGATTTTTTTGCATTGCGCTTACGTTTTCGTTTTGCCAAAACTGCAGCCGATGCCACAGCAACCACAATCGGAATGACAGGAAGCATAACAAATCTCTTTATCGATAAATAAGCCACTCGCGCGTCGCGAGTTTGGGGATTATACACAAAACACGATTTCATATCACGTGAAAGATTGTATTTAGTTTATTAAATCGTAACAGTTCACCCCCTTCTGACCGCACCCCGCCAAGAGTTCATCAGCACGTAGCGCAAATAATAGAAGCGCGAAGTCGGAT